>JADGNW010000123.1 GCA_017883315.1 Blastocatellia bacterium
AATCCAAGCACGCGAACATTGGAATCTCATTGCCGGGTACTGGAGAAGACCCGCGAGCGCCGGTGTATGTCGATGGCAGCAACTTCGTGACGCTTCAAGGCCCGACGATTGTGCCGGAGTTCATTCGAATACTGGATGAATACATCGAGGCGCACTACGCGAGCAGAGAAGAAGAATCCATTGCGCAGTTTCAAGTCTAGAATCATCGAACCGCTAACGCTGTAGGGGCGGCCCTTCGTGGCCGCCCCTCTTTGTTCCCACGCGCTTCGATATTCGGAAGAAGGGCGGTCACGAGGGCCGCCCCTACAGGAATGCTCTGCTAGTTCTTCTTCTCCTCCGGCGGCTTCGCGTTCTTAATCTGATTTATCGCGCCGGTGATGAATTGCTTAGCGAACGGCGGAATATCGGGTGACTTCGCAAACTCTTCAAGAGCCGGGATCGCGCGCTGATCGCCGAGCTTGCCCAGCGCCTGGAGAGCGTTGAACCGAATCTGTAGCGACTTCTCTTTTAGCGCAGACAACAAAACCTCGAGCGCGCGATCATTTCCTTTCCCAACTTCCGCGAGTGTTTGAAACGCTGCCCCCCGCAGGGTTGTTGGATTGCCGGGCGCCGCGTATTTCAGCCCGGCGTCGAGCGAGCGAGGGTCCTTCAACGCCGCGAGTCCGCCGAGAGCTCCTGCCTGGATCGTGCTTTGCCAAGAAGGCATCTTTATCGTCGAAGCCAGCACATCGTAGGCTTGAGGCGCGCCGCTCTGTCCAAGCGCTCGCGCGGCTTCAGCAATCGCAAAGTAGCTGGGATCGGTGTCGATGATCTTCGTGAAGAGATCGGCAAGCTTCGCGTCTTTGAATGAGCCAAGACCCTTGATCGCTTCTCGTCGCACCCGCGAGTCCTTGTCCTTCACAGCCTCAAGCAGAGCCGCGCGTGTCGCATCGGTCTTTAACTCCGCAAGCCCTTTAACGGCTTCGACGCGCCCGCCCCAGAAGCTGTCGTGAGTCGCCGCTTCACCCAACGCCTTCGTCACCGCATCGCCGGGATGCCCCTTCAGCGAGATCGCTGCCAGCACGCGACCCATCGTGTCGGAATCGTGAAGCAACTGGTAAGCAAGCTCGTCATCACTGCGATTGAATTTCACCTGCTTGATGATGTAGTTGCCTCGGTCGAAGTTCACGATCAACGGCTTCGAATCAACTTCGAACGTGAATTCGTTTTCCGGCTTGTCGATCCAAACGCGGTGAATCTGTTCACCGCTTGAAGTTGTGACAGCGATGTCGACGGGCATCCTGAAGAAGTCCGGCGAATGGAACCATGGCCGTTTCTCGTCAGGCTTCTGTGTTTGTTTGACGGTAAGCTTAAGCGCCTTTGCTCCGTCGTAGCTCGAAGTGATTTCGAATTCCGGATGACCCATGCGGTACACCCATTCGTCGAAGAACCACTCGAGGTTCTGGCCGGTCGCTTCTTCGATCGCCGCGCTGAGATCAGACGTTTCGACATTCTGCCATTGATTCTTCTTAACGTAGTGATTGATGGCCTTCCAGAACTGATCCTCGCCAAGAGTGAATCGAAGCATGCTCAGCACTGCGCCCCCTCGCGGATAGGCGTAGGCGTCAAACACGGCGTCGGGGTCGCTGTAGCGGTTGGTCACTATCGGCCGGCGGTTGCCCTGGTTCCACGCCTGAAAGTATCCCTGCTGATTCCCATACATCTCATAGAGAAAATCATCTTTGCCTTTGTCATGCTCCTTCCACAGCGCTTCGAAGAAAGTCGCGAACGATTCGTTGAGCCAGATCTCGCCCCAATGGCGGCAAGTGAGCAAGTCGCCGAACCACTGATGCGCAAGCTCGTGCGAAGCGATTTCGTCCGACGAAATGTCCAGCGCCGCGCGTTTGTCGTGAACGGCATTGTCGGTCATCGTCGTAGCTGTGATGTTCTCCATCGCGCCGCCAAAGTCACGCACCATCGTCTGAACGTACTTCGCGTACGGGTAGTCGTATCCAATCTTTTGCGAATAGAAGGCGACCATCTGCGCGAGCTTTCCAAACGAAACGCGCCCATCTTCCGCCTGGCCGGGATAAACGTACGAGATGACCGGCTTGCCCTTGAACTCGTCCTTCACTTCCTCGTACTCGCCGACGATTATCGACACGAGATAACTGGAAAACGGGCGATCCATCTTCCAGTCAAAAGTCTTGGTCTTGTTAGAAGCGTTGCGCTGAACGCCGATCAAGCTGCCGTTCGAAATCACCTGATACTTCTCGTCGACCGTCGCAACCAATTCGCTGGTGGCTTTGTCGTTAGGATAGTCGTAGCACGGGAACCAGTAGTGATTGGTTCGCGCTTCGCCTTGCGACCAAATTTGATAAGGGCGCGTGGGATCGGCTTCGCTCGGCGTTATGAAGGTTAAGCCTTGCTTTGGCGTCGCATCGTAGCCGATCGCAACGGAAACGTCCTTCCCTGCGGGATAGACTTTATCGAGCGTCACGTAGAGTTTCTCATTGTCCGCGTAGCGGAACTTGAGGGGCGCGCCACCCGCAAGCTTGACCGATTTGATAGTCATGTTGCCAGCGTCGACTTCGATTTCTCTAACGTCGTCGTTGAACGGTTGAAAGGTGATCGTGGTTTCACCCTTCACCGATTGTTTCGTCCAATCGAAGCTGAGCTCGATTCGATAGTGCTGGACGTCGTAGTTGTGACTACGCGGCCATTGGTACGCCGGAGGCTGCGGTGCTTGCGCGGGAACCGGAATCTGCGCGAAAGACAGAAGGGAAGAGAAGACCAGAATGAGGATGAAAGCAGCGATTCGAGCCGGCTTTATTGCGTGAAATCGAAAACTGATCATTGAACCTCCAAGAGTAAAACGTGAAACGTGATCCGTGATTCGTGGCAATAGGACCAATGTGACCTATAGGGCCGATATGCATCACGCATCTCGCATCACTCATCATTTCATTTCGTCGTAGACTGTTCCGACATTCCCGGCGAAGCGTTGCTCGTAACCATTGAACTTCGCGTACTGATCGAGCTTCACCTCTTTAACGGCTTGCTCGCGCGTCATTCCCTGATCGATCGCCTTCTTCACCGCGGAGCGAAGGTCTACCAGGTATTGCTTGAAAGCTTTCAGATCAGCGACTGTGCTGACCTCTCCGTGCCCGGGAATGAACTGGCAAGCAGGATCGACTCGCGCGACTACTGCATCGATCGTTTCAGTCCACTCAGCCGTAGAGCCTCCGTGGGCGGTATCGATAAACGGAATGACCTTGTTGAAGAACAGGTCGCCCATGTGCACGATCTTGCTTTGGGGAAAGTAGATGATCGAATCGCCGTCCGTGTGACCGCGTTTGATGTGAAAGACCTGAACCTCGCGGCCGCCAAGGTACATTCGCAGCTCGTGATCGAAGGTAATGTTTGGCGCCGGAATGTCTGCGATCCTCATCGAACGCGCGCTCTCGAGACTCTTCTTCGCGGTGTCGAGTTGGGTGCGAAGTCCCGCGAGGTCTTTTGACTGAGGATCATCCTTTTCAAGTGTGGCAATTCGCCCTTCGAGGGTTTGAATTTGGGCGGGCGCGCTGGCGACGAGTTCCTGTGGGGCCTCGAGCATGTGCTTGCGAACGTTGTCGTGCGCGATGATCGTTGCCATCTTGATGAAGAACCCGTTGCCGCCGGTGTGATCGCCGTGATGATGGGTGTTGATCAGGAAGCGGATCGGTTTTGCCGTCACTGCCCTGATTTGCTCGGCGATGCCCGGAGCCAGGTCCGCGAATTGATCATCGATAACGACGACGCCTTCATCGGTCACCGCGAAGCCGATGTTGCCCCCGCGCCCGTAGAGCACATAAGTGTCTTCGGCCAGTTTCTTGAGCGTGAAAGGTCCTTTGTCCTGCGGCGCTGCTGGGTCGTGGGCGTAGGTCAAGCTGCAAGCACAGATCAAAGTTAAAGCGATCAGTGAGGGGCGTAGTTTGTTCACGTAGTGGCCTCGTTTCTGTGATCCGCTCGCGAGATTCGCGGCGAAGTGAGATGTGTGAGGCGCGACTCGTTAAGCCGCGCCCGAGAGAGTTCGAATAGCGACGCGCGAATGACTAGCAATCTTACGGTTTTTTCTCAGGCGGCTTTGCAGTGCCGTCAGCAGCGTGCTCGTGCGGCGCGAGATAAGGCACTTTCACGTCCGCCACACAACTGAACTTGCCGCTGCGCCCTTCGAAAATGAACGAATCAGTATCGCTGGTCGGTCGGAGATCAAGGCTCAAATAAGTGACGTCCGGGCTATCCGCTGTAGTCTTCAGAGGGATAGTCAAATCTTTTCCTCCGCCACGCAGCAGCAGCGCAAAGTCGTCGTTTTTCCCAAAGCTAATTCCGAGATCATAAGAGCCCTTCGGCACTGCGGTCCCGCCGATCACGACTTCAAAGTCAGTATCGAGCTTGCCGATCTTCTTCCACACGCCAGCGTTCAACCGTTGTCGAAGCTGATCGTTGGCTTTCGCCTGCGCATAAACAGGCGCGTTCCAGTGCAGCGATTTGTAGCTGAGCGTGAGCTTGCCCGCGCCTTCGATAGTAAGTGTGTGTGAGAAATCTTTCGCGACGGTGCGCGGATCATGCGCGAAAACCAAAGCCGCGAATGAAATAACCAGAAAGACCGAAAACAAAACCCTCTTCATATGGAGATTCTCCTTCCTAAACTTGGGCCTAAACTCTCGTCTGCGCCTCTTTAGATTGACCGCTGACTTTCAAGAACCTCAAGCGCCGCGCGAACGCCCGGTTCGCGAACGAGCGAGTAGGGGCTCCGTCTGGGCTCGCAATGTAGTTGAACGATGTCAACGGAGCGAGGATTATATATGCTGGCTCGAAGTGTGACAACGCAGACCGCATATGACCAACTAGTGGGAGGCGCGTCTGAGGATTGCCGGCTCGTAGGGTGACGGTTCAGGTCAAACAGTTGACGCGCATCGATGGCCTAACCTAGTATTGATTCCGTTGAAGGATCAACATCAAGGCAACGCTTAACGCTTGCCAGTCTCCCTGATAGTTGGCCTAAGGCAAAAGGAATTAACATGGGAAGTTTGGGAATGCCAGAGATTCTTGTGATACTGGTGATCGCGCTGATCATCTTTGGTCCGCGCAAGCTGCCGGAGCTGGGGAAGACCCTGGGCCAGAGCCTCGCGCAGTTTCGCAGGGCGAGCGAGGACTTCAAGCGTCAATGGGAAGATGAGGTCGTGATGGAGCGGCAGCGGATCGAGCCGGCACCGCCGGCCCCTGTCGAACATGCGAATTACGCAACTGCTGCAACGGGCGCAGAAGAAACAAAGACAAGTGCGTTAGAAGAACCTTCGCACCTGCCGGCTGCCACGGAAGCGGCCACGCTTGCCCACCACGAGGAAGCCGTCGCTAAAGAAACCAAGCGCGACTGGATGTGAACCTGGGGACCGGACATCAGGTACCGGGTCCCCACGAAGCGACTGACCCGAACCCTGACCCCCGCCACCCGATCCCAACATGGCAACTTACACTGAAGAAGACAAGGCAAGCCTGAGCGAAGAAGGAACGATGTCGTTCCTTGATCATCTCGATGAACTCCGTAAGGTCTTGATCCGTAGCGCGCTTTTTATCGCAGCCGCATTCGTCATCTGCTGGCTCCTCTCCGATAGGATTTACAACTTCCTTCAAGTCCCGGTTCGCGCGGCGATGCTTGGAGCAAAACGAGAAGTTGCCCCGACGTTGGGCGGCAATGCATCGGCGCTTTCGGACTTAGCCGATGGGTCGGAAGC
>JADGNW010000124.1 GCA_017883315.1 Blastocatellia bacterium
CCTGGGCGCGGCCGTACCACTCGCCATTCTGTTTTCATATTTCTTTCGGCTTGGGGCCCTGGCCGATCTCTGGTCATGGACCATTGCCTTCAACCTTTACGTCTACGCGCCGGAAACGGTAAAGAGCCTGAGTGAGACACTCGCGCTGCTGTGGAGAGTCTTGATAAGAGTCTTCAGGTTTGATCTGCTATTGGTGGCTCTTGGCTTTGTGGGCCTCATTGCTTTTTCCATTGAGCGCATCAAGGACAGATTCAAACATGGCGTAGGAACGGACGAATCAAACTTATTCAGAGATGCCTTATTGATCTTGCCGCTCACTTATTTGGGTTTCTGCCTGATCAATTTTCAGTCGGGGCCGGACTTAATTCCGTTGTTCCCGTTCATCGGCCTCTTTGCGGGATCTCTGATCGTAAGGCTGAGTGCTCTTAGACCGAGGCAACGATTTGCGCAGCAGGTTCCGCGTCTCGCGTTCATTGCTGTACTGGCCCTCATCCTGTTTCGCGCGGCCACCCACAGAGTTACTCCCGGTGTGATGCTGCGGGATCAAGACGAACAGCTTGCCGCAATCTCCAGCGTCTTAGCACCCGATGACCGGATTTATGTTCACGGAACGGTCGAAATACTCGTGCTGCTCAACAAGCCGAATCTGAACCCGTACATATTTCTCGATCGTGGGAAAGATAATTGGATTGCGAAGCGGAGGGGCGGCGAGTTCCGCGGCGTCATCGACGAGATGGAATCACTGGCTCCAAAGATCGTTGCCATCTCGCGCCTTGGCAAGGTGGCTCATCGCGCGGAGTTGGTGCATTGGGTCGACGACCACTATGCAAAGATCGAACTGCCCGGCTACGAGGGGATATATCTGCGCAAGCAGTAATGATCGGAGCCGATTCACTGTTCCTGCTCGTCGTCTTTCGCACACCGCGCCCACGCTATGCGCAAGTCCGAAAGAGCTTCATGCGCCGAGACAGGCTGCCATTCCGACTGTTCAGCGCGGGGCGATGTCAACTTACAAACAGCGTGGTAGTCTAGTTACTCATCGTGAAAAGGATTCTGGGCACAGCATCGTTAATCATCCTCGTCGCAGGCGTATGCCTGCCGGCCGCGCCGCAAACCTTCAGCGTGCCGTTCACGCAGTTTCAACTACAAAACGGTTTGCGCGTCGTTCTGTCCGAGGATCACTCGGCGCCGGTCGTCGCAGTAGTGGTCTATTACGATGTGGGCTCGCGCAATGAAGTGAGAGGACGGACCGGCTTTGCTCACTTGTTCGAACACATGATGTTCCAGGGCTCGGAGAATGTGCGGAAGGCCGAGCACTTCAAATACATCGAGAGTAACGGCGGCGTGTTGAACGCCAGCACTCACGCCGACTTCACCGACTTCTATGAGTTCCTGCCTTCGAATCAACTCGCACTCGCGTTGTGGCTCGAGAGCGATCGCATGCGCTCATTGAAGATCACTGCCGCAAACCTCAAGAATCAAAAAGAGGCTGTGAAAGAAGAGAAGCGGCTCAGTTACGACAATCAGGCTTATTGGCCGGCCCTGTTGAAAATGGATGAGATGGTTTTCCGCAACTGGGCCAACGCGCATTCAACAATAGGCTCGATGCGTGACCTTAACGCCGCGACTGTCGCCGACGTAAGCAAGTTTTTCGCGACATACTACGCTCCGAATAATGCGGTGCTTGTGATCGCAGGCGACATCGATTCCAGCGAGGCTGAAGCTCTTGTGCGCAAGTACTTCAGCTCCATCCCACATCATAAGTCGCCGCCGAAAGTTGACGTGTCGGAACCGTTCCGAGTCACCGAGCGCAAAGCAGTGATTGACGATGCTCACGCTCAGATGCCGGCACTCTCACTTGCGTGGAAGATTCCGCCTCGTCGAGCGCCGGACTTCTACGCAATAGCGCTGCTCAAGTCGATATTGTGTGACGGCGAGAGCGCTCGACTTTATCAGAGGCTGGTAAAGGAACGGGCTGTTTGTCTTGAAGTGCAAGGCACTCTGGAAGCGCGGCGCGGGCCAGGTCAGGTCGCGGTCTTCGCGATTCATAAGCCGGACGCCAAGGCCGATGATGTGCAGACAATCATCGAAGCCGAAATTGAGCGCATCAAGTCTGAAGGAGTGAGCGCGGACGAGCTGACGAAGGTGAAGAACCAGTTCCGGCTCGATCGATTTCTCAGCGGATCAGAAGGTGAGTACTCAAGCCTGCAGACATCTCTTGGACGGGCGCTGGCGCTCGGCGAATTTACAATGTTCGACGGGGACCCATCGCTGATCAATACCGATATATCCAGCTACCTCGCGGTGACGGCCGAGCAAATACGCGATGTGGCTCGCAAGTACTTTGTGCCGGAGAATACTTCGGTGCTCGATATCAGGGCGAGTGCCGGTCACTCGCAGCCGGCCGAAGTAACGATCAAAAAGCGGTGATCGAGCGGAGGCATCGGCCGTTCATCAATTTATGATCCTGTTTAAGACAAGGCGACTCGCGATCCTCACTCTTGTGGGACTTGTGTGGCTGTGTGCCTCGGCTGTCTTCGGGCTTACACAAAGAGCACCCCAAACAAAGCAGACGGAGCCGTCGCGGAAGCGTCCTCCAAAGTCCGGCGCGCCTGGTCCATTCAAAATGCCGGCGGCGCGCGAGATCAAACTCGGAAATGGGCTGACTCTTGTTTTGATCGAAGACCACCGGGCACCTGTGGTGACTATCACGGTCGGAATACCCGTCGAGGTGAGCTCGTCTCGCGACATCTCCGAGCTTACAAATGAGATGGCGCTAACGGAAGCAACGGCCGAGCTGATCACCGAGGGCGCGGGTTCGCGAAGCAGCGAAGAAGTTGCTCGAGACGTTGAAACACTTGGAGGACGTCTCTCTTCATCGGCGAACGATGACTACGCGTGGGTGACGGTGTCCGTTGTAGCCGAAAACGCCGAGCGAATGATGGAGCTGCTTGGCGATGTACTTCTGCGCCCGACCTTTCCTGAAAATGAAGTGGCGCTGTACAAACGCAATCGAATCCAGAAACTTGTTGTTCAGCGGCAAGATCCGTCCTTCCTGGCAGGAGAACAGTTTGATCGAATCGTTTACGGGTCGCATCCCTACGCGATCTCCGCGCCCACGCCTGCGTCGGTTGATGCTCTGGATCGAGAGAAGATCGTGCGCTTCTATAATTCGCAGTTCGCCCCAGGCGGCTCGGTTGCAGTAATCGTCGGCGACTTCGACGCAGCAAAGATCGAGAGAATAGCGCAGGACGTGCTGGGCAAGTGGAAACCGCCGCTGAGAACATCCGCCGATGCGCCCGCCTCGCATAGTCTCCCCGGCGCATCGGCCGCGCGTGTCTTTCTGGTCGACAGGCCGGGTTCCGCCCAAGCTGACTTTCGCATTGGCGGACTCGCGGTCAAACGCTCGGACGGCGACTATTTTCCATTGCTTGTTGCGAACGCGGTTCTCGGTGCGGGCACCAGCTCGCGGCTGTTTCTGAATATTCGAGAGCGCAGAGGTTACGCTTACGACGTATTCAGTTCGATCGACGCCTTGCGGCAAGCCGGGACTTTCTTCGGCGCAGCCGAGAGTCGCACAGAGGTTACCGTCGCGGCAATCAAAGAGATGCTGGCGGAGTTCGATAAGCTGCGCACGGTGAAGGTCGGAGCGCAGGAGTTGCAGAGCGCTAAAAATTATTTGAACGGACTATTCTCTCTCGCCCTTTCAACACAGAGCGGTGTCGCCGAGCGCACGCTTCAGACTTATATGCTCGAGCTTGGACGCGATTACCTCGAGGCTTATCGGTCTCGCATAGAGGCAGTGACCGCAGAGCAAGTGCAGCGGGTAGCGGGAAAATACATGCTGACCGACCGCGTGACAATCGTGGTTGTGGGCGATGCTGCGAAACTCAAACGCGAGCTGGGTTCGCTTGGTCCCGTCTCAGAAGTCTCTGTTGAAATCAAGCCGAAGAGTTGAAGCGGAGGGGACAGGACTCGAACCTGCAAGGGCTTTCGCCCGGCGGTTTTCAAGACCGCTTCCTTACCATTAGGGTACCCCTCCTACCGTTGTCGCAGAGAGTATAGGTCAGCCGTCGCGCGTATTTCAAGACAGCCCCTTTTTTCAGCATCGGCAACACTATTCGATTAGTCGAAGTTCAGTCGGATAGTTGGGCAAAAGCCTCGTGAGAGATGAGGGAAGCGTTCCCCTGCGCTCATTCGCCGCTTGAAAGGTCCTTGGTTTCGCGGAGTAGGAACGTAGCTACAAAAAAATAACGGAAGGGAGACTCGGGCGAGTGTCCCTTCCGTTTTTTCTGCGTCCCTTCAATGGTTGTGTCCCTCAACCATAGAAGAAGAGGAGGTTATTTGACAGCCACAATCCAAATTCCCTCATGGTTGCCGAGTTGAGCGCCACTATATCAAAGCTGCCTACGCTTGAGAATCGCGGTTACCCTAATAGCAAAGAAGAGTATCCCCTAGACCCCTCGACAAAACTTTGGTTTCCACTAGCTGGATAAGTGCACAACTGTCGCAACTTAGACAGCAAGGCGCAGGCGCCTGGGGGTTGTTTCCGTGATCAACTCGGGTCAAGCTGAATGCTCGCCCAGGTTCTGCTTTCTGAAAAACCTCTGCGATTACTCCAGCAGTTATCACAAAAGGTTTGAAAGTTCTGCCTTATCGTTCTATCTTGTTTGCCTCATGCTGACACGCGACGATGCATGGACCTTGCTCTGCGAATACACCAGAGGTGATTCTCTGCGTAAGCACGCTCTCGCGGTAGAAGCAGTGATGAGAGCGTACGCTCGGCGCCTGGCAGAGGACGAAGAGAAGTGGGGAATGGTAGGCATGCTGCACGACTTCGACTACGAGATGTATCCGAATCCTCCCGATCACCCGATGAAGGGTTCTGAGATACTACGGGAGCAGGGCTACAGCGCGGAGATTCGGCGGGCGATTCTTGGTCATGCAAACTACACGGGAGTTTCCAGAGACACTTTGCTGGCGCGCGGGCTCTATGCTTGCGACGAATTGACAGGGTTCGTGGTCGCGTGCGCGCTGGTGAGGCCAAACGGCATCTGGGACCTTGAAGCGAAGTCGGTGAAAAAGAAGTTGAAGGACAAGGCATTCGCGAGAACGGTCAATCGCGACGAAGTGTACGAAGGGGCGGCGGAGCTGGGCGTGGACCTGGGTGAACACATCGACTTCATCATCGCTGCTCTTCGTGATGTTGCTTGCGATGTCGGGCTCAAGCCGCCGAGCGACGCTCTCGCTGGAGCCGGCACGACGAAATCAGACTGAAGGAACGCATTAATGTTCGAAGGCGTTCGAAGAAAACGACACAATCTCTACCGGGTCTTCGCCGCGACGATTCTATTGTGTGCCGGCGCATCGTCCGTTGCACACGTCCCCTCTTACGCGGCGTCAGTTGAATCTCTTGAATCAGGGTCGAAGCTGGTTAGCGACGCGTTGAAGCGCGGTGAGGAACTGCGTCGCAAGTGGAATCTCGAAGCCGCGGACGCTGCGTTTCGAGAAGCCGCATCCATGGAGCCTTCGGGGTCGCCTGCGAGTCTCGAGGCTGAAATTGGACTCGCCCGCGTTGCCCGCGCGAGGCTCGAGTATGCGCGCGCAATCAGCTTGCTCAATCAAGCTGCAAGCGAGCATCCGAACTCCCCGGACGTGTTAATCGAGTATGGCTCGGTTTACCTCGCCGCGGAAGAACCTGAGCGCGCGCGGCGCTACTTCGAAGACGCGCTTCGAATCTCACCTTCGGATGCTTCGGGAATTGTGGGGCTCGCAGGCGTCGAGCTACTTGAACGCAACTATGACAACGCAACTGTTATCCTGCGCGACTTACTGGTGCGGGAGCCAAAGAACAGTCCCGCGCGCGCGATGCTTGCTCGCGTGTTGCTCGAGAACAGCCGGAATGCTGAAGCGGCCGAGGAAGCGCGGAGGGCAATGGCGCTCGATGCTTACAACACTGATGCCCTTCACACGCTGGCCTGCGTGAAGTCG
Organism: Blastocatellia bacterium; assembly: GCA_017883315.1. GTDB lineage: Bacteria > Acidobacteriota > Blastocatellia > UBA7656 > UBA7656 > Onstottus_A. The sequence goes on from JADGNW010000124.1 coordinate 5,992, forward strand.
AGTGAGCGCAACGCAGATGAAGCGCGCTCGCTCGCGTGGCGAGTTGTGTCGCTCGATTCATTCAATGTTGGCGCGCGACGCTTGCTATCTCAGTATCTCGACGGTCAAGCGGGCTACGAGCAAAAGGTACCTGAGCAGGCGCGCGCTCATTACCAACGTGGCCGGTCTCTGAAGCGGGAAGGAGAATTCGAAACGGCAATCGCCGAGTTCGAAGCGGCCTTAGACATTGAGCCTCGTTACTATCGGGCGCTGATCGCGCTTGGAGACTCGTGGTTGAGGGAAGGTAATTACGAGCGTGTGGCTGCTGCTGCAAGGCTGGCGATAGCTGTTGATCCGGAGGGCTCATCAGCGCATTTAGAATTGAGCTGCGCGTACCGGGGCATTAACGAACGCGCGCGTACCGATATTGGCGCGGTTAATTTCGCAGAGTTGTTCTACTCGCAGATTGCGCCGCCTGCCTACGCGGCGACTCGTGAGATTTTTCCAAACTACGCCTCGCTGACCAGGCGGCAACAGGAAGTGGTCGACTATGCAGTCGCGCCGCTTGCCGCGTTTCTACCCAGGCTCGCGCGTCGCAAGGCGCGTCACTATTTGCTTCCGGTCGATGAACGGCCCGGCGACTTGTTGGGCTTCGCGGATGTTGCCGACGAGAGGACTTTCGACGGCCGCTACTACGCGAGCATTCGAGGGGTCGGAGGCCGCATAGCCGTCTCCGGCATCGAGTACCTCGACCAGGCTGCGCGTGGCGGCTTCAACACAATCGCCCATGAGTTTGCTCATCAAGTTCACATCGCCGCCTTGAGTAAGAGTGAAGTGAAGACGATTCGGAAGCTCTACGAGCAGGCGAGCCGGGAAGGGCGTACGCTGGACTACTATGCGGCAGCGAACGAGTATGAGTACTTCGCTCAGGGATATGAAGCATTCATATCATCGCGCAAGCGGCCATCTGCGGGAGTCACCGCTCGACACACAAATCACGAGTTGTTAGCGCGAGATCCTGAGTTGTACAGGTTCCTGATGAAGCTCTGCGGCAGACAGTAATGACCGGAGTCACAAGCCAACCAATGAGCGGTCGTAGGCCCTGGCATTTTCACGACCCTCATCGGCCAGTGCTGCGTGAAAGGGAGAGAAGTCACGCTGAGGCGATCAACAAAGCGGCCGATTGATCAGATCCAATGCTTTGACGTATACTGGCTGCGTTTCGCCGGGTGCTTTTCGAGCCTCGATCGCTCAGCCCAATACTCTTCCAGGAGGCGTTATGACAAGAAAAGCGTTGAGGGTCTTGATGATCCTAAGTGTAGTTGCGACGATGGTGCCTGATTCCGTCAATGCCCAATCGCTCAATTTTAGTCTAGATGTCCCCTATGCATTCATCGTTGGGGATAAAGAACTCCCGGCTGGGCGCTACACAATACACCGCAGCCCCCTAGGTCTGGAAGATGTCCTGGTGATAGAAAGCGCCGACCGCAAAATCTCGCAGGATTTCCGAATGAAGATCTTTCTGAGCAAGGACTCTGCAACGGAGAATAAGAAACTGATCTTCGCTAAGTACGGTGACCAGCATTTTCTATCTCAAATCTGGGCGATTTCACCTTTGGGGAAAAGCACCAGATACCAGATAAACAAGGCCGAGCGGGAGCTTGAACTGGAGAAAAAGGCTAAGCAGGATCAAAGCTCATCGCAGCCAGAAATCGTGAGCCTCGTTATCAAATAGTGTGAATGATAAAAGATGCTTGAGGGATTTCGGCAAAAAGCTAAGACGCAAGGTCGAAAGTAGATTCAAATCAAGTAATCTCTGGTAGAATCAAAGACGATTCAATCGAGATGCGACTCGCGGCTCACTCACCTCGGAGGTTCGAATCATGCTTATGACCTTGTTCATCAGCCTCGTCATGGCGCTGGGTCAGTTCTGGCTTGTCGCTGCACCCCTTCAAACTAGAGTTTCAATCGAGGTTCGCGTCACGAATTCGTCGGGACGGCCGCTCAGCGACATGCGTATCATGCTCAAGAATGGAGGCTACTCCGAAATAGCCTCGGGATTAACGGATGGCAGCGGGCGCTTTCGCTTCATGAATCTTGCAAGCGGCAATTACTACGTTGAAGTTGAACCCGGCGGAACTGACTACGAGCGGCAGACGCAACGGGTTTCGGCCATACCTTTTAAGGAACAGGCAGGACATACTGAGCAATTTCGAGTAGATATAGTGTTAGTTCCCAGGAAATCGGATACCACAATTTTCGGTCCGATTAGTAGCTCAAATGCAGTCGTGTTCCATCAGGATGTGCCTGAAGCAGCGAAAAAACAATATGAGCAAGGTGTCAAGAGTCTCGAAAAGGGAGCGTTCGAAAGCGCGGCTCAATCTTTGAAGAATGCTATCGAACTTTTTCCCGAGTACTATGATGCGCTGGAGCGGCTTGGCAGCGAGTATGTCACACGCGATGATGCAAAATCTGCGCTCCCATTGCTTACCCGCGCTGTGGAGGTCAACCGGGACGGATGGCGCGCATTTTATTTTCTTGGGATCGCTCAATATAAAGTCAATCACCAGGCAGAAGGTGTTAAGGCGCTAAAACGAGCGGTTGAGCTGAATCCGGACTATCCGAACGCAAATATGTGGTTGGGAATGGTTTTGGCTACAGACCCTTCGATGCTAACAAACGCGATTCAATCACTGGAGAAAGCCGTGAAGTTGTCCAAAGACCCTCTGCCGGGGCAGGCTTACTATTATCTTGGAGGCTTGTATATGAAGAACAACCAATACAAGGAAGCAGCAGACGCCTTCGAGACCCTTCTGCGTGTGTCGCCAGGAATAGGTGATAAAGATAAGATCAAAAATATGATCGCGCAATTGCGCCAAAAGGCAAAAGAACAGACCAAGAAATAAACGCTAACGTCTCTTCAGCAGACGTACCTTCACCTCGAAGGTTGTTCAGGACGATAAATCTGGTACTTAGTTAGTCGGTCTTTTGGCCGTACCATACAATGTGCTCGCCGTCGTTCGGACGATCAGAGTAGACAACTGTCACATAACCGACGGCGTGTAGAGGTAAGAAAGGGAATTCAGGCAGAGCATTATTGGCTAGTAGAAAGCCGTCCGGTCGGAGCATCGCTTGCACATTGGACATCGCCAAACTTTGCTCAAAGGCATCGTAGTAGATCAGGATGTTGGTGGCGATGATTAAGTCAAATCGCTCGGCGGGAGCAAGTTCTAGTCGCTGCAAAACTATATTCAGGTCCGCTGGTGTGATCCTGGAAACTACCGTTGGCTTAATCCGCACCGCCCGAACCTTCACATCGCTTACTTCCGCCGGAATCGCAACCGGCCGAGCGGAGACGCCAATCTGATCCCCAAAGCGCTCCCAGTACTGGACTGCTCCGGCTTTCCATTGGGCCTGTAGGCTGCGGGGCAGTTGTACTACATATTCCCTGCCGCGTTGCGCCAGCCGTTTCGCGCGAGAGAGGTGATCATTCACGCGAGGGCTAAGGTCCAGAGTCTCAACTTGCAGGTTGCCAGGTAGCGAAAGTCGCAATCGGAGTAACGAATCGATAGCCGCGAAGGGCTGGATGCTTTGCTGAGGATAAAAGTCATACCCTTCTTGCTTGTCCGTAAAGTCCAAGCCCGGCCCAACAATCGCAATGTGCCTGATACTTCCTTCTTTGAGTAATCCCTGAGCTTTCATTGTCTTCAATGCTTCCTCGATCGCAAAGTCAGGGAGCAAGGATGTATCCAATGACAGCCCGCGATTGCGATAGAGCTTCGAGCGTTCGTAGAACTCTTCCCTTGAATCGCCCAGAAGCCGTGCCGCTTCTACCGCTTTCGCGTAACCAACTTGTTCGGTTAATACTCGGTCCAAACTGGAGAGAAGATACTTCTTTATTTGATCTCGACCGGCAGTAGCTCCCGGGTTATAACCCTTTTGCGTCACCATTAGCTGGCGAGCGAAGAGAAGGCGCTCATTGTTATCAGGAGCGGCCAATCCCTTGACGAGATCGTCGATTCTGCCCTTAAGAATTTCGTCGAGCTTGGACTCTTCAGCGGATGGTGCGGTTAAAGATGTTCCGATCCCTTTTTGGATGGCCGCGCGGGAAAGCAAGATCACTTGCTTTCCAGTTATGCGCGGCTGTTTTGTGAAAGACGTTCCGAAGAGCAGAACATTAACAAGTGAATCTTCATCGCCCTGAATCAACCTGCGCCGAATTTCCGCGTCGCGTCGCGCAACCCATGTGGACCAATCAGCCTTGATTTCGTCTGAACTCTTACCTTGCAACTCGCTGGGAAGATCGTCGATGAGCGCTTGTAGAATGGGCTGCGCGTCATCGTAAGGAATGTAACTCGCTTTTCTCGCGGTCGCTTTACCGAAGAGCGACGTCGATAGAAAAACGGAGAATACAGTAAGCAGAAGATAGCGCTGATGCATCACTAGAACGGCTCGACGGGAATTCAAAGTCAAAATCGCATAACTACATCTACAGGGTTTCAAGGTTACTTCGAGGGTTGTTGTTTTGCAACCGAATCATTTTGCGCAGGTTTGGTTCATCAACATCAAAGAAAAAGCCCGCCCTCCTAAGAGGGCGGACTTAATGTGTCTTTTAGCTTAAGCCTAAGAGACTACCACTCAATACCGATCGCGATTCGAGCTTCACGGGGATCCTGGAACTGCTGGGCCAGATTGAAGCGGGGATCCACGGTCAGGCCCAGGGCCTTAATCTTCCCAAAGATATCACCATTGCCGTTGATGTAGGCCTCGGGCGTCAGATAGGGAACGAACTGCCCAGATACGAGCATGTTCGGATTACCCTGTCCGCCGGTGAAGGTACTAAGAATGTTGCGCTCATCAAACAAGTTCGTCACGTTGAGCTGGAACTTAAACGTAATGTGCTCATCGTATTTCACCCTATGGTTGATGATCAGGTCGGACTGAGTCATCCAGGGTGTGCGGCCAAGATCACCACGCCCATTCGGAAAGACCGAGAATGCGCCGGTCGAGCCGATGGCAGGATCAGATATCTTAATGGCCACGCTCGTCGTGATCGGTGTGCCCTGGAAAGCAAACTGCGACAAACCGATGTCGGTTGTCATACGCTTCAGCCAGTTGATCTGGTAAGCGCCGAAGAATTTGAAGGTGTTCGGACGATCTGTCGCCAGAAGCCCGAGCGCCTGCTTACCAAAGTTGTCGTAGGACAGCGCGAGATTGTCGAAATAGCGGTTGATGTTTGGTTGCGCCCTACCGAATTCGTCAGAGCTAGCCAGACCGCCGTAGTTGCCGAACAGACGGCTGTAAGTGTACGAGAAATTTCCGTACCAGTTATGGCTGAAACGCTTATCAACCCGAATCTCAAGTCCGGTGTAGCGGCGAACCGCCTTCGGCGCCTTGTAGTAGGAATCCGCTATTCCAAAGCCGGGATTGGCAATGGTGTACTCTTCACCGGCTGGTACCAGGTGACCTACGTCGTCAATCGCCTTGTCCAGATTCTTTCTGGTAAAGCGTGCCCCGACAACTAGGTCACGTTTCCACGCGTAATCCGCGCCAGCCGTGTACTCATGCTCGCGCATGGGCTTGAGGTTGGGATCTATGCCTGGAGGGAAGGCATTGCCGACTGATGGGAACCGAAGGTCAATCGGGCCGTCAAGCTGCGCGCCCGGATGATTATCAAACGTGATGCCACGGAAGTCCAACTGATCGAGCTTGTAGACGTTCTGAATCCAGAACTCGCCGCCGCCCGAGCCGCGAGCCATGTCGTATTTCATAACGTCATAGAACACGCTGTAGCTGGCATAAGCCTTCAACTTGCCATCTCCAAAAACGTCCCACGCACCACCGAGTCGCGGCGCAGCCTTATCGCCCCAACCAAAGCTCAACAGCTTTGTGCCTCGATCCGAGACGAGTGTCGGGTCAAGACCTGGGTGCTTGGAGAGATCAATCGGGTACGCGGGCAGGTACTCGTTCTCGAAGCGTACGCCGAGGTTCAACGTCACGCGCTTGTGAATCTGGTACTGGTCTTGAATGAAGAAGGCCTGGTTGGTGCTGCTGGCCTTTCCTGCAAGACCGAAAATGTTCGTGTCGTAGTAGCCGTACGTACCTCGATTCGTAGCGCTGCCGTATCCTTGATTGTAGTAGAAGTCAGTGTAGCCGCCTGAGTCCTCGTTGAGAATATCATTGAACAGCTTACTGAGCTGGTAGCCGCCCTTTAAGACATGCTGCTGGCCAAACACACGAGCTATATAGCTGGCGTCGAAGTTGTAGTTGGTGCGCTTGGTTATGTCAAACAAGGTCAAGCTGTTGGTTGAGATGATCGGGTTACCTGCCGAAGTCGAGCCGGAAACGCAGTTATACAAATTCGTCGGGCAGGCAACTGTAATTCTCGGCCAAACCTGACCGGCAGGAATATCATAGTTCGTGCCCTTGTCGTTCAGGTAGCTGCGTCCCATGCGAGCGCTTACGACGAGGTGTGATGTCGGAGTCCAGGTCACATTTAACGCCGCTTGCCATGCAGGAGTGTAGCCGCCCTGGAATTCATAGCGCGGATTGTTGAACGACGTGGTGCTGGTTGTCTGGAAGGCAAGAAGCGCCGTCGGTCCAGTGATCTTCGACGGGCTGTTGATGAAGCTGCCGCTGATCGTCAACTTCGAGTACGGCGTGTAGTCAATCTTGCCGATGAAGTAATCGTTCTTGGTCGTGTAGTTGATCGGGCGTGAATTCAGAACGGTTTCGGCAGGAGCACCGCTGACCACGCTGATC
>JADGNW010000125.1 GCA_017883315.1 Blastocatellia bacterium
GCTCTGGAAGAGAACGGGATAGACTATGCCGTGTGCGGCGGGCTCGCGATGGCTGTTCACGGACTCCCGCGCGCCACGGTAGATATCGACTTGCTCATACTCGCCGAGAGCCTGGAAGAAGCTAAGGCAGTCGTGCGCAGTCTCGGCTATACTATAGAGGCGCAACCGATGACCTTCCACAAAGGCGCGATCGAGATTCGACGATTGTCCAGGATCGATCCGAGCGATGGCGATTTGCTAATGATCGATTTCCTGTTGGTAACACCTACTGTTGAGGCAGCGTGGAACAATCGGATTAAACTGGCATCACCAAAAGGGAGTGTCTTCGCTGTATCTCGCGAGGGGTTGATCTTACTCAAGTCGTTCCGAAGAAGCGGTCAAGATTTGGACGACATCGAACGCTTGAAAGGTAGCCAAGATGAAAGTTGATATGTCGGCTGAGGCTGTAACGATTCGATTGAAACGAGCCTCGCAGTTGCGCAGGTTGTGTATCGAATTGGGTAAGATGAAGCCAGTTGCGTCAACCAAGACGGTCGGCTCCAATATCGGGGCTGCCGATCCAGGACAGCCAGTGGAATCTGGGGAGCATAGCGATCTTGCAAATGCGCGCCGCTCTTAATTATGGCAATTCCTGATTTCCAGTCTTTGATGTTGCCGCTGCTTACCTACTTGGCAGGCGACACGGAGCGCACAAATCAGGAGACGTTGGACGAACTGGCGGCGAGTTCAAATCTAAGCGACGACGAACGCACGCAGCTTCTACCAAGCGGACGACCAACGGTCTTTCGCAACCGCGTCGCTTGGGCGAAGTCATACCTTGTGCGTGCCGGGCTCATCGAGGCTTCGCGACGCGGAATCTATCGCATCACGGACCTTGGTCGCCATGTGCTTGCTGGCCACCCACAGCGTATCGACCTCAAATTCCTGGGGAGCTTTCCCGGGTCTCGCGGGTTCGGGTCGCCCGCCAAGCAATCCACAGAAACTCAAGTCGCCGCGAGTCCTGACTCGATGACTCCAGAGGATCATATTGAGCTTGGTTATCAGCAGATTCGTGGGGCGCTGGCGGCCGATTTACTCCGCAGCATAAAGGAGTGCGCTCCGGATTTCTTTGAACAGCTTGTCGTAGATCTCTTGCTTGCCATGGGATATGGCGGCTCGCGCCAAGACGCCGGGCAGGCCGTAGGAAGAGGCGGTGATGGCGGAATCGATGGAATCATAAAGGAAGACCGGCTAGGGCTCGACGCGATCTACATTCAGGCCAAGCGTTGGGAGGGCGTCGTTGGAAGGCCCGAAATTCAGAAGTTCGCCGGAGCATTACAAGGTCAGCGAGCGCGCAAGGGCATCTTCTTAACGACCTCGTCCTACACCAGGGAAGCACGGGAGTTTGCCGCATCCATCGACAGTAAGATCATCCTCATCGACGGAGAGGCGCTGGCTAACCTCATGATAGATTACGGAGTCGGGGTGACGGATGTGGCTTCGTATTTGGTAAAGCGAGTTGATTCGGATTACTTCGGTCAAGAGTAGCCTGCCATGTCCTGAACCCTCAACCTGGGAATAGAATCGAGCCGAATAGGCGTCAGACTAAAACCGATCACGCAGTGATAGAATTGAAGCAGCTATGTTGATCAAGAAACCCGAAGACATCAAGAGCAGCGAAATAACTGACAAGAAACTCTACCTAAGCCGGCGCCTGTTCATTCGAGGGGCGGTGTTGGCCGGCAGCACTGTTGCGACGGGATTGGTATATCGCCACTTCACGAGTCACGGAGAAGAAGCGCAAGCCGGAGAGAAGATCGCCGATGTGCAAGCAGCTCCGCCGGCTATCGCGACCCTGAATGAGTCGAAGACTTCCTACGAGGACATAACTCACTACAACAACTTCTACGAGTTTTCTACGGACAAACAAGCTGTAGCGCAAAAGGCGAAGAATTACATCACACGGCCGTGGACGGTCTCGGTTGAAGGGCTGGTTAACAAGCCGCGGGTGTTTGACATTGACGATCTGCTGAAGATCAGTCCGCCCGAGGAGCGCGTATATCGCCATCGTTGCGTTGAAGCCTGGTCGATGGTCATCCCCTGGGTTGGGTTCCCGTTGGGGAAGCTTCTTGATCAGGTGCAGCCGATGTCTCAAGCGAAGTATGTGGCGTTTGAATCGCTCGCCGACCCGAAGCAGATGCCGAACGTGAAGTCGGACATTTTGCAGTGGCCTTACGTGGAAGGCTTGAGACTGGATGAGGCCATGCACCCGCTGACTATTCTCGCGAGCGGGCTTTATGACGAAACACTGCCGCCTCAAAACGGAGCGCCGCTCAAACTGGTTGTGCCGTGGAAATATGGCTTCAAGGGAATCAAGTCGATAATCAGGATAAAGCTGGTCGATGATGAGCCCCCCACGACCTGGAACATTGCAGGTCCCCGCGAGTACGGCTTCTACTCGAACGTGAATCCAAATGTCGATCATCCCCGGTGGAGTCAGAAAACGGAGCGGCGCATCGGCGAGTTCGGCAGGCGCGACACGCTGATGTTCAACGGCTACGCCGATCAAGTCGCGCAGCTTTACGGCGGAATGGATTTGAAGAAGTACTACTGAAGAGTGATGCGTGAAACGTGATGCGTGACCGGTGGAAGATCGGCAGGCGATAATCAATCTCATCCGATCACGTTTCACGCATCACTGATTCTGCAATGAAAGATACTCGCTTCGCCCAGTTCGTGATCTTCGTCAGCAGCGCGGTGCCGGTCTCGCTGATCGGTTGGGACTGGTATCATCACCATCTCGGCGCGAATCCCACCGAATTCGCAACGCGAACCACGGGCGTGCTGACGCTGTTGTTCTTGATACTCTCGCTGGCGGTCACACCGTTTCGCAAATCACTTGGCCTTCCGTGGATGATCAAGTTTCGCCGCCTGCTCGGGCTGTATGCTTTCTTCTACGGCTGCGTTCACCTGCTGACGTACGTTTGGTTCGACAAGTTCTTCGGGTTCGGACTGATAGGCGAAGACATAGTCAAACGTCCGTTCATCACAGTAGGCATGGCGAGCTTCGTGATGCTGGTGCCGCTCGCTCTGACTTCAACTCAAAAGAGCATCAAGCGATTGGGCGGGAAGCGCTGGAACCGCCTGCACAGGCTGGCTTACGTCGCGGCGTTTGGTGGAGTAATTCACTACTACATGCTCGTGAAGGCTGATACTCGCGAGCCAATCGCCTTTGGTGTAGTCGTAGCTGCGCTGCTAGCTTATCGCCTGGCCAACAAGTTCTTTCCCGATCTGACTCAACGCCAGCCCGCTCGAGCGCGCGCCTCGCGTTCTTAGATCCTACTAAACTCAATTGGGGCTCAATTGTGCCGGTGCGTTGACACCAATTAATCACAGATATAGACTTTGAATACGCTGAGTTTGAGACTCAATCATCGTGCTGGATATTATTGGGCTCGTGCCAACCAGCGGTCGAGTCTCAGGCATCATAAACGCCGGTTGGTGCATCAGGTCGGAATCCGATTGGAGGAAATCATGATTCGCAAAAGTCTGTCGAGAGCTGTTGGGCTCGCCGCAGCAATCATTTTCTTGTCAACGCTGGCTTCGGCCCAGATGAGCCAGGTCGAGGGAACGGTCAGGCTCAGTGAGGCCGGCGGCAAGAAGCCCGTCGCGGGAGCACTGATAGACATCTATCGCACCGACATCAAGGGCCACTGGGACACTAAGACTGATAAGAATGGTCATTATATACATCTGGGTCTTCCTCTCGCCGGTTCGTACGTGTTCATCGTGTCGGGCGCGGGAATAACGCCGACCTATACCCAGGCGCACATTTCACAACAGCCGGTAGTGGATCTTAACGTCGAACCCGGAGACGGACACACCTTGACTCTCGAGGAGGTGCAGAAGGCGATGAAGTCCGGCGGGGGACTGCCTGGGCAGGGCAAGACGGCGCCTCCTGCAGACAGGGCGAAAGCGGAAGCAACACAGAAAGAACTGGACGCCAAAGTGCAGGAGGGGAAGGCGCTGCAGGCCAGCTTTGACCAGGCGCGGGTCCACTACAACACGGGCCTCGACATGATGAAGGCGAATGCAACTCTTCAAGACGAGGCTACGAAGACGAGTAACTATACCACTGCGCTTAGCGAGTTCGAGCAGGCAGCAAGTGTCGATCCGGCGAAACATGCAGCGATGAAGCTGATTAACTACAGGGCCAATGCGAACCTTGCCGAAGTGCACTATCAGTTGGGGGTTGATCTTTTTAACAAACGCAAGCGAGACGAGGCCAAGCCTCACTTCGTAGCGGCGGTAGCCGCTGCAAAAAAGGCGATAGCGCTCGCCTCGGACGACACCGCCGAGAATAATCCCGGCATTAGCAACGATATGATCGTCTACTACAACATCCTCACAAAGAACGCGATGTTGCTAGTTGAGTACTACGGCGCGGCAGATCTTATTGAGGACACGGTTAAGGAGATGGTCAAGGCTGAAGCTCTCGATGCTGCCAACAAGAATAAGTGGGGCGTACTCAAAGGGGACTTGTATCGCTCGGCGGGCCGAACGGATGATGCAGTCGCTGCCTACAAAGCGGTGATAGCAGCGGATCCAAATTATTTTGACGCGCTTTATGGTTTAGGACTCACGCTCATCGCGAGCAGTGAAAGGGCGCAGATTCAGGAAGGCGCAAACACCCTGGCGGAGTTTGTAGTCAAGGCGCCTCCAACCGATAAGCGCGTTCCGATCGTCAAGGACGCGCTCGAAGGAGTAAAGAACGCCTACAAGGTTGAAGCCGAAAAGCCTGCCGCTCCAGCCCGGCGCAAGAGGCCTTGATCGAGACGTGCTAGGTTCGAAACAGAAGAGCCACTGCTGCCGTGGCTCTTCTTGCCAGCAGGCGCCGGTAGTGCCCTCTCTCCCGCCGGATTAAAGCTCCCAGCAAAACCAGCAGGTAGCATGGTGTAAGAGTCTTGACCCGGTTCCGGTCTTCTGGTACATCCGTTGTCTAGCGGGACCGAAACATACGAATGAAGACGAACTTGCTTAACCGTTCACTTGGGATGGGCGCTGCTGTCTTTGCCGCGTTCGCCCTGCCATTCACCATGCTACTGGCGAACACGCATTCATTCGTTGCGGTCTCTGCCGCCTCGAGTCGAACCGAAAAACATTCTTCCGGACTTCAAGATGAGCGTCGCATCAGACAAGCTGACTTGAAAGCTCGTCTTGCTTCTTCGAACTCGAACGAATTCAGCGATGCGTTGACGACTCTCACGCGGCTGGATGAGCCGGGCGCGCTTGACGTGTGGCGCGCCGCCCTTGACAACAGAGTCCCGCAGCTTCAACACGAGGCATGGAGTAAGTATCAGACAGTCCAGGCGGAGTTGGCGCGCAAACAGTTCGTTCCGCAAATCGCGCGGATCAACGCGCCTGCCGCAGAAGTATCGCGATTGGCAGATTCGGCCGGTCTCGAGGTCACGATCTGGTCCACGAGCGGAGACCTGACGTTCGCGGCGGCGCCTCGCTATTTGATCGAGGCGTTGCGTAGCGCGGGCATTGAAACAAAAGTCATCTATGACTCGGTCGCCTCGTGGCAAAAAGCTCGCGCAAACGGCGACGCGATCGCTCAAGCGATTACGCCCGAGTATCAATCTGCGGGCGCGGAGTCGGGAACCGTGATGCGTGTTGCGGTTGTCGATCTTGCAACTCGCGCGCCGGCGGCGTCCGGTTATTCGGATTGGCTCGGCGATCCCGAAGACGTATTGATGCGCGACGGATCCCGCGTCGCCTATCTCGACATCTTTTCATCGGACGGCTCGGTAGAATCGATCAACACTCACGTCGCTGAGCGTTACACTCGACGAGGGTACAAGCTTGCGGATTTTTACACGCCGCAAGAGTTCGCCGAAGTCGCGCCGAGACTTTTCCCGGGAAAGAGCTTTGACGCCGGCCGCCGCGCGAGATCAGTTTCCATCGATGAGTTTCACACGACACTCGCGAACGGGAAATATCACAGCTACGATCAGACAGTCTCCGAGTTCAAGGCGCTGGCTGCGTCGCATCCGGACCTGGCTCGCTACGCGAAGCTTGGATCAAGTTTCGAAGGCCGAGACATCTTCGCGCTCAAGATCAGCAAAGACGCTTCGGTGGATGATTCGAGCAAGCCTGATGTGCTGATTACCGGCTGCCATCACGCGCGCGAATGGATATCGGTGGAGTCTCCTGTATATATCGCCAATCAGTTGTTAAGCGGTTACGCGACCGATGACTCGATCAAGTCCTTAGTCGATCACCTGCAAATCTGGGTCGTTCCGATAATGAATCCCGATGGACTTACGTACACTCAGAATTCGCCAAACGAGCAGATGGATCCAGTTCGGTTGTGGCGCAAGAACCGCAGGCCGATTTCGGTTAGCAGTTGTGTTTCATCGGTCGGCGTCGACTTGAACAGAAATTATAGCTACGAGTGGAGGCTTCAAAACGATTCGCCGTGCGCCGACTATTGCTCTTCAGATCGAAGCTGTCTGAACGACGACATTGGCGCGAGCGACGATCCCGCAAGCGAAATTTATCGCGGTCCTCGAGCGGAGAGCGAGCCTGAAGTGAAGGCCATCAAATCTCTGGTGGACGATCCAACCCGGCACTTCCGCGCGCAGCTTGATTATCATAATTACTCTCAACTGATTCTCTACCCGTGGGGCTATACGCAATTCGGAACCGATGACTCGAGGACCTTATCCCAGCTCGCTACGCGAATGTCGGATGACTTGTTCGGCGTGGATAGGGTGCGTTATCAGCCGGAGCAAGCGGTCGATCTTTACGCGCTGACCGGCTCGTCGATCGACTACGCTTACGGAGTGAATCACGTGCCTGCGCCGTTTGTCGTCGAGATGCGGCCAAACTGCTGTGATTTCAGCGTGCCCGAGAGTCAGATACCGGTGGTTAACCATGAGAACTGGGCTGCCGCTCAGTCGCTGCTGACCTGGGCGGCTGGCCCCCCGATTCTAGAATCCGTCAAGGCATACTCCCCGGGGCCCGATGGTACTTTTTCGAAACTCATATACTCGGCGCGCTGGTCTCCTCTGCCTGACGATCCAGGTAACAAGCGACAGATGGTGATCGATACTCGGTTCCCGGGAATCGCGCCGGGTCCCTTGCAAGTAAAGCTGCAGTTTTCAAAACCGATGAATACGTCGCTCGATCCCATTGCTACGCTCGGGCGCGATGCGCAGCTCGACGAAGTGACGATGGCGGTTATCACGGCCGACGAGGGCTGGCAGAAGACGGTTTATGCGAGCGACACGTGGACTGGCGAAACGGTCGTGCTAGGAGACGATAACCTGACCAGCCCGTGGCAGCTTGCAGTATCGATTACTGACCCGGTTGGCTTGATGCTGGACGCCCAGCCGGCCACAATAGCGAACTACACTGCGGGATTGGGCAACTGGCAAGGCTACGAGAACTCAGCGGGTGAAGGATCCGGTGGCGGCGTGGACACCCAGCATGCGTTTGGGGCTGGCGTGCCCGGCGATTACCCGAACATCTCGGTTGCGTCACCCAACGGAAGCGAGAGGCTGCCCGGTGGGGAAAATTACACGATCGTTTGGATCGCCCCAAGCGCTCCGGGCTTTGCGCAAACGCTGACTCTCTCTACCGACGGCGGCCTGACCTTTTCTGTGCTTGCCGGCGACATACCGCCGGATCTGCAACGCTACACCGTTATGATGCCGCAGGTGTCCACGACGCGAGCGCGCGTCAGACTCCTGGCTTATGACACTGGTGTGACACACACCCTATTGGCCGCTACAAGCCAGGCGGACTTCTCGATTTGCTCGAACGTCGGTTCGAATGTCGACATCAGCTTCGTCGCTTCGGAGAGGATGGATCTGAACTGGTCTGACATATCCTCCGACGAGCCGCCGAGCACGGCAAGCGGAGCATCACGGCTGCAAGTCGACGTGAAGATAACCAACCGTGGCAGCATTCCGATATTGAACCCCTTTCTTCGAGTCGCTGAACTTACCCGGAACGTGCTGCTGTCGCGTGACCCGAGAACGAAATGGACCCAAGGCGCTCGCCAGACAATCGACGCGGGCAGCGACAACACGCTGTCACCCGGCGAGAGTGCGACGGCGCGATTGGCAATCGGGGTCGTTAAGCCTAAAAGTTTCTCGCTCTCGCTGAGTCTGTATGGCGTTGCTTCGGGCGGAACAATTGATCCCTCCGATGCCGTCAACGTCTGGACCGGTAAGCCAAAGACAAGATGAAGCCGCGGTTGAACTCTGCGTCCTGACATGTCATCCCGTGACAATCCAAACTGTGACCCGGGCTCGAGAAGGCCTGCCGGGCGCGCGCGCGGCACACAACGACGATGCAGCGAAATCCTTATCTGAATCGAGTCGCCATACAGGACCCGGAGCAGTTCTTCGGGCGCGCGCGTGAAGTGTCAAAGATATTCTCACGTATAGGCGCTTCACGGCCGCAGTCCATTTCGGTAGTAGGCGAGCGACGCATCGGAAAATCTTCGCTGCTTCACTACATCAATAATCCGCAGGTTCGCGCGCGGCATCTCGACCAACCCGAGTCTTATGCCTTTGTATTTATCGACCTTCAGCAGAAACGGCGGCTTACACTTGCCGAGTTTTTCAAGGAGCTCTTCGCCCAACTTTCCAAAGAAACCGGTGACAAGGCTTTAAAGAAGTCGCAACCTTCGTTTGATTCACTGCGCGCCGCGCTGGAGAGCTTTCGCAGGGATGGACGCAAGCTCATAGTGTTGTTCGACGAGTTTGATGCGATCACCACCAATCGAGCGTTCGACCTCGAGTTTTATTCCTTTCTCCGGTCGATCGCCAACAACTATGATGTTGCGTATATTACAAGCTCAGCGCGCGACCTTCAGGAGCTGTGTCACACCCAGCTCATTGCCGACTCGCCGTTCTTTAATATCTTCACGAATGTTTTTCTGCGCGCATTCACCCGCAGGGAGGCGCTCGATCTCATAACTCGGCCCTCTGTTGCGGCAGCGTTGCCGCTCGAGGGATACGCCAGACGGATCACCGAGATCGCCGGTTACTTTCCTTACTTCCTGCAGATTGCCTGCTCTGCGTACTTCGACCATCTGCTGGAGAACGGCGGCAAACTCGATCGCGAGGAAGTCGAAGCGACATTCCTGGATGAAGCAAAAGGACAGTTCCGATTTATCTGGGATCACCTGAGCGACAGTTACCGGCGCTCGATTCGCGAGTTCATCGAGAACGGGCGGGTTGAAAAAGAGCACGAACACATATACGAGGACTTGAAGCGGGCCGGCTACTTCATTCAAGACGATCGTGGCGCGCGAGTGTTTTCAACTCTCTTCTCGTCGGTGATCTCGAGGCCCCGTGTTATCACAACCGAGCTACGCGACACCGATCGCGCTGCAATGGCAGTTCACGACGGCAAGACCGAAAAGGTCGTTGCGCCGCCGCTGATCGAACCGCAAGGGCACATTGGAAGATTCGAGATCCGGCGCTCGCTGGGCGCGGGTGGGATGGGCGAGATCTTCGAGTCGTACGATACCGAGCTTGAACGTATCGTAGCGATAAAGGTGCTTGCCTCTAAGCACATTGAAGATGAAACGATGAAGCAGCGTTTTCTGAGAGAAGCGCGCATGGCATCGCAGCTCAATCATCCGAACATCGCGACGATTCACGAAATCGGCGAAGCGTCCGGCAATCCATATATCGTGATGGAGTACGTGGAAGGGCAAACAGTCGCGCAGCGTCTCGAAGGCGGGCCCCTCTCGTTAAGCGAGATCGTTGACATTGGCGCTCAGGCCGCTGACGCGCTGGCGGAAGCGCACGAATGCGGGGTAGTGCATCGCGATATCAAGTCTTCGAACATAATGATTACGTCTCGAGGAAAAGTTAAGGTCCTCGACTTTGGGCTTGCGAAGCCGCAGTCGATTCTGAACCGCTCGGCCGGAAAAACGCGTCTCACCGAGTCAGGAGTTCTGCTGGGAACGGTAAGTTATATGTCGCCTGAGCAAGCGACCGGGCACGGGGAGGTGACTCATCTCGCGGATATTTTCTCGTTTGGTGTCGTCCTCTACGAGATGACCACGGGGCGATTGCCGTTTGAAGGTGAGACTTACTTCCAAACTATCGAGGCCATAAAGAAGCGCGCGCCTTCGCCAATTAAGAAGCACCGGAAGGACTCTCCGGAGGCCCTGGCCGCCATCATCGAACACTTGCTGAGAAAGAGTCCAGCGGAGAGATATCAAACGTGTTCCGAAGTTGCCAACGATCTACGAGCGCTTCCAAGAGCCACGTCATTCGATTAGTCGAACCAGCTCCGGTATCTACGATCAATTAGTTGCCGATCCTTCTTCCTTGTGGTCCTTGTGGTGCTCGGGGCTTATTGATATCTCGTCATCGTAGTGCGACTCGCGCGTGAATAAAACAAAGCCGACTCCAACGATAACCAGGACAAGCAGTATCACGATGACCAGAAAGTACCACGGGAGGTTGGGCTGGCTGGGATTAGTCGGGTCGGCTCCCCCTAACGCAAGCAGCACGAACGGCCCGGCGACTGCTCCCACAAGTCCCACCAAAAGCGCCACACGATCGAGTCTGCCTTCCTGAGGAACTTTAACGTGAGAGCCCCAGTAAGCTCCGATCGCCGCAGCAATTAGCGCGAGCACTACGAACAGCGCGCCTCGAGTGACATTGGCGAGAAGGTAGCCGCTTACGAACTGACCCTTGTTGCCGCTCGGCAGCGCCGTGTAAACAAGCAAGGTGAGAACGAGCGTCAATGCCGCTACTATCAGAGAATCCAGGACGCGCATTTCTTCGCTCATGCACCCGACCACGAAGCCGCCAATCAAGAACGCTCCCAGCATGAAGCCGAACGCGGTTATTACGATGGTGTCTTGCGGCACAGCGGCGCCCCTGGCAGCGCTAAAGGCGACAGCAGTGTAGACCAAAGAGATGATTACCTGGAGCCCGAATGTAAAACCAAGACCCACTAAGATCCACCTTATGCGATTTCTCATGAAGTCCCTCCCGGCGTCAGGCTTCGAACCATGCCCGACTTGAACGACAGCGTACTAACACCTCACCACAAAGCGCGTGTTCCCTTATGCTGCGCTGAACCCGAAATGAGAGCAATGTCATTCAGAAGAACGGCGAGCTGTTGCAGCTCACGGGTCGGACCTGACGGGTTGATGAATGCGAGTAGCACCGTTCCCCTCCCAGCCCTTCTCTTAGCGCCATCTTAGTCCTATGGTTAGTTGGTGTCAAAGCCGGGGTGCGGTAACGTCTAATCCATCCCGAGCAGACGCAGCGAAACGACCAGCGCGGACGACAACACGTATCCGATGCCCGTGTAAAACAAGAGCTGGAGACCCGCAAAACGCCACGAATTTGTTTCGCTGCGCACGACCGCAACCGTGGATAGACATTGCAGCGAAAAGAAGAAAAAGACTATCAAGCCAAGTATCGTTGAGGTGGTGAATATCCTTTGAGAGCTTCCGGCGAAAGTGGCGGCGCGCATGTTTTCAAGCAGGCTGTTTTGCCTGGCGTCCTGATCTTCGGCAACGTGAAAGACAATCGCCATCGTGCTGACGAAGACTTCACGCGCCGCAAACGCCGAGATCAAGCCGACGCCGACTCGCCAATCGACTCCCATTGGGTGAAGCGTGGGCTCCAATACCTGGCCGAGGTCGGCAGCAAACGAGTGGTCCAAATTACTCGATGCGATCAGTGGCGCTCGAGCGTTTTCAGCCGTTGCCGGTTGGTGTGAACCCAGGCCGAAGTTCGACAGCAGCCATAAGCACGACGAGATCACGAGGATCGGCGTTCCAGCGCGCCTTAGATAAGCAGACGCGCGCGACCAGGTGACTCTGAGCGTCGGTTTCAGCAAGGGCTTTCGATAGGCCGGCATCTCCATGGCCAGCAGCGAAGCGGATCGCTTGCGTAAGATCAGCCGGCTGATTAGTCCAGCTACCAGAGCGCCGATTAAGAGACTGGAAATGTAGATCGCGCCCAACGCGAGACCGGCCTTCCACGCCGCGCCCGGCAGCAACGCGCCCAGTAGAAGCGCATAAACCGGGAGCCTCGCGCTGCAGCTCATCAGCGGCAGAATCCAAATCGTCAGAAGCCGCTCGCGCCGGGAAGGAATTGTGCGAGCGGCCAGCACCGCCGGAATTGCACACGCGAAGCCCGACAGCATCGGAACAAAAGACCGTCCGTGCAGGCCTAGATAAGACAAAGGTCGGTCAACGAGCGCGGCGCCGCGAGCCAGGTAGCCCGAGTCTTCAAGCAGCGTCATCAGGAAAAATAGAATGACTATCTGCGGAAAGAAGACCGCCACCGCGCCGACGCCTCCGACAACCCCCTCGGCAAGGAAGCGAGAAAGCACTCCCGCCGGCAGAATCGCTAACAACAAATGCGCCGTTTGTGAAAATAGCCAATCTATTAGATTCATGAAAGGCCGGGCCGCCCAGAATATCGACGAGAACAACCCTACAAGGATCGCAAAGAAAATAGGAAATCCGAAAATGCGATGGAGCACGACGTGATCTATTCTCGCGGTGACTGAATCGCGAACGAGTTGGAAACGATTCGTGTTCTTCAGAGCTTCACTGCCAGTGAGCAGCTTGCGGATCGACTCGTAAGCAGACACCGGTTCTTCGGGCAGGTCAGCAAGCGCGCTGTGTCCGATTGCGGGACTTGCCAGCGCGTCTCGAAGAGTATTCATCAAGTCGGCCGCTCCCCATCCGGTCCTGCCATCAACCGGAACGACCGGCACACCGAGCGCCGCCTCGAGTTTTCGCACATTCACTGATTGCTGCGTGCGCGGCAGCAGGTCCATCATTGTAAGCGCTATCACCATCGGTTTGTGTTGACGCGCGACGAGCGAGGCAAATCTCAGGTGACGTTCGAGCTGAGTAGCGTCAACAGCGACGATCAACGCGTCAGGTATGACTGAATGGTGCCGGCCTTCGATGACTCGGCAGGAGAGCTCTTCTTCAGGTGACACCGCTGACGTGCTGTGCACGCCCGGTAAATCGACCAGCAAGAGCTGCGGCCCAAATTCGGCTTTGCTCTTGCCACGCGAAAGCGTGACGGTTACGCCAGGGTAATTCGCGGTGTGAAAGTTACCGCCGGTGAGCGCATTCATCAGCGCTGTCTTGCCCGCGTTCGGGGCGCCCGCCAGACAGACTGTTGATGGGTGAGATCGGGTCTCAGGCGAGTCGAGAACTTGCTGGGCTTCGCTGTTCGAGGCCCCCGGAGCTACTTCTATTGAGTGCATGTTTGCTCACTGAATGCTGATCCATCCTGCTTCTCGCCGCCTGAGCGCGAGACGCATCCCTCTCACCATTACGACCAGCGGATCGCCAAGCGGGACCGACTGAACAACTGCCAGTTCTTCACCGGGCGTGATTCCAAGATCCAGTAAGCGTCGGCGTTCGTCGTCGGGACCGGCAACGCCTTCCACTCGGTACCATTCATTATGAAGCGCGTCCAAAAGACTCATATTCCCTCTTCCGTATAAGTGCCTGATATTGAAAATGAATTTCAATTCTTCCAGCAAGCCAAGGATAACCTTAAAGCGATTAGGTGTCAACGGAAAACTGTAGGCGGGCTAGCGGTGGGGGGGATCGATTGCGCGAGCAGCAGCAAGCGCTTCGTCTAACGTTGTGACTTTGCCGTCCAATTGCAACTCATAGATTTCGCGAAGCAGTCTTCCCATCTCAGGGCCTGGCTCATAACCTGCCTCGATCAGGTGACGTCCCTGGAGCAGCGGCGCCGGCGGGCCGTGCTCGACTCCCAAGGCGCGCGCCCTTTCGATGAACCAATCTTCAGCGATCGTTGAAGAAGCCGGTCCGCGTGCAACGGCGCATGACTTCGCCACGCGATAGAGCAGCTCAATATCGACCCGCTGCGCGAGCCTGCGAAAGTCGCCGTCCGTACTCTTCTCGCGTGCTTGATAAAACTCGCCCGGTTTCAGTTGCTCGCGCACCAACGAGAGTACCTGTGCGCGCACGTCATAGCCGCCGACACCGTAGAGTCCGAGAGTGTTCAGCACTGAACGAGTCTGCTCTACTGCACCATGATCGTGGCCTGATGAAGTTGAGGAACCGTCAGCTATCTTGGTTGCGAGCGTTTGGCTTAGATGTTGGCACAAAGTCGCAAGAATAACCGCAATGCGCGTCGGCTTCGAGAGGTCGCGAGCTTCTTTTGCCGCTTCATCCAACGCGAGCTTCGTGTGTTCGAAAGCATTGCTGGCGGCATCGGCGCTTTGATACTCTACGAGCGCGCGAATCTCGGGAAACAACTTGTCGAGAACACCAAGCTCCAGCGCTGCATTCAGTCCAATTGATGGGTGAGCGGTGAGCGTTAGGAGCTTCTCGATTTCACCCCAGATTCGCTCGCGAGGCAGATCCGATAGATCGATCGTGCGGCAAAGCTCGACCGTTCGGGGGTCTATGGTCATTGCGAACCTTGCCGCAAGCTGAACCGCGCGCAGCACGCGAAGGCTGTCTTCGACGAACGTATCGGACGCGACGGCTCGCAACACCCGGTTACTCAAGTCTTCTCTGCCGCCGTACGGGTCCACTGTTGCGTCGGTCAGCGGATCATAAAGAATCGCATTGACCGTGAAATCGCGGCGGCGCGCAGCTTCTTCAATGGTCATTGCGGGATCTCCTTTGATCACAAACCCGCGATGACCACGACCGGACTTCGACTCGCGTCGCGGAAGAGAAACGTCGATCTCGAATCTCTCCTTGGGCGTAGCTTCAGCTATCGAGGATCGTAAATTGGAATCATTATTACGATCTCGCGCCGGCCGATAGAACACAAGCTTGTAGACTGAAAAATGCTCGCCAACGGCGTTGACTCGACCGATACGCTCCAGCACTTCTCGCAACCGGTCCGGCTCAAGCCCGTAGACTTCAACATCAAAATCCTTAGCTTCGATGCCGAGCAACCGGTCGCGTACCGTTCCGCCGACGAGCATCGCGCGTCCTCCGGCCTCGCGCACAGCCTCACACAGCCTCAGCAACTCTGAGTTCATTCAGGAAAGAATAACCTGTTGGAGCGGACTCGAAAAGGCGGGTCAGTTACGGCTAGAGATCGAGCTTGTTGGCTATGATCGTTTCAATTTCAGCGATTGGAACCCGATCTTGCAGCATTGTGTCACGGTCGCGAATCGTAACTTGATTGTCTTCGAGCGATTGATGATCTACCGTGACGCACAACGGTGTTCCCACTTCGTCCTGGCGTCGATAGAGCTTGCCGATTCCCGCGGTGTCGTCATAAACGGCTCGCATCGATCCGCTTCGCTGAAGTCGAGACTTGATCTCTTTGGCAAGCGTGACGATGCCTTCTTTGTTTTTCGCGAGTGGAAGCACTGCGACCTTGATCGGCGCAAGATCGTGATGAAGCTTAAGCACGACACGTTTCTCGCCTCGCACTTCTTCTTCTCGATAGGCGTCCATCAGGAACGCAAGTACCTTGCGATCGACTCCGGCCGAAGGCTCGATCACATAAGGAAAGACATGCTGATTCGTTTCGTGGTCGAAGTAGGTAAGGTCAGCAGTAGAATCGGGGTTGATACGTTTACCCTCCGCATCGACCGGCTTCTTCGAATGAGCCTTGAGATCAAAGTCTGTGCGGTTGGCGATGCCTTCCAGCTCATCCCATTGCTTTTCCTCATCCTCGCGATCGGGGAAGAAACGATACTGAAGATCCACACAGCGCTTCGCGTAATGAGCGAGCTCGCTTCGGGGTTGTTCGTACTTCCTGAGATTCTCAGAACTCATGCCCAGGGCGATGTGCCAGTCGTAACGATCCTCAACCCAGCGGTCGTGCCATTCTTCGTCGTTCATCTCTCCCGCTTTGAGAGCCTGCGGAGGTTTGACGAAGTACTCGATTTCCATCTGTTCGAACTCGCGCGTTCGAAAGATGAAGTTGCCCGGAGTTATCTCGTTTCGAAACGCCTTTCCAATTTGCGCTACCCCGAACGGCAGCTTTCGGTTCGTGCTGTCGAGGATGTTCTTGAAGTTGACGAATATCCCCTGCGCGGTTTCGGGTCTCAAATACGTCAGGCCTGATTCGTCTTCAACCGGACCAACCGTCGTCCTGAACATCAAATTGAATTGACGCGGTTCGGTAAGATCCGTCGAGCCACACTCTGGGCACTTCCCACCCTCAATTTTATCTGCACGCAGTCTGGCCTTACACTTCCGGCAATCAA
>JADGNW010000126.1 GCA_017883315.1 Blastocatellia bacterium
AAGTCATCCGCTACGCGCGCTTTGACTCCGGCAGCGAGCTCATCATAGTAAGCCGGAAGATCGAAGATGGTTTTGAGATTCTCACCGAGCAGATCGTTGAGCCTCGCGACAACTATGTCGCGCAAGAACGAGCCGATCGCTTCGGTCGATACGATCCCTCGCGTGCCGACGATCGAGCCGACAAACACCTGCGGGTCGGCGATACGCATGGAATACTTGCCGAACGCGCGCAGCCGCACCATTCGGAGCTCGGTGTCGCGAAACGCTATTGGTTCCTTTGTTCCCCACTTTAGATCCTGAAATGTATGCCGCGCCACAAACAGGACGCTGGCTTGAAACGGAGACGTTCCGCCGAACGGAATGGACAGCAGCCGAGTCAGCAACGGTATGTTGCTGGTCGTGAGCGTATGACGGCCGGGCTCAAACGTATCGAGCGCTTTTCCGTCGCGGAAGAACACCGCCGCCTGACTCTCTTGCACAATTAACTGCGCCCCGAGCTTGATGTCTGACGAGCCACTCTCCGGTATCCGATGAACCAATTCGGTTCCCGTCTGATCGAAATATTGCAGGACTTCAATTGCCATTATGTTGTCTCCTTGAGCGATCACTGCTTCGAGAGTTTTATGCTTCCATTAGTAGTTGTGAGTTTCAGGAGCTGTCCGCCCGATCCGATTTGTCCACGAGCATGCTGACCTACGAATTCCTTTTGCACCGGTATGCCCAACTGATCGTCAATGCTAATGCTTCCGCGAACCGTAGTAGCTTCGAGGTCGGCGTCGAAATCGGATTTGATTGTCACATCGATCTTGCCGTTGGCCACAACGAACTCCATCGGTCCCTGCGAGGCTTTTTGCAGAGTTGCAGTTATCTTCCCGTTGCCGGTTTCAACCTTGGACACGCCGACGACATCAGTCAGCTCAATACTGCCGTTCTTATTTTCAACGGAAATCTGGCCGGTCACGTCTGAGAGTTTGATCGAGCCGTTGACTGACTTGAGGTCAATGCTGATGAAAATTTTGCGAGGGAGCTTCACCTCATAGCGGATGTCCTGGCTGTTATTGCCGGGCACTCCGGTCCTGAGCGACACATTATTCGCGCTGCTTGTGAAGAACACTCGCGCACCGCGTTCCGGACCGCGCTTTATGACCTTCACTTCGGCTTTGGGCTGGTCCCATGCTTCGACAGAAATGCTCCCGCTGATGTTCTTGATTGAAAACTTCGAGCCAGCCGGGAGCGCAAATGTCTTTAGCAACGTGCTCTCGTCTCCTGACGTTGAAACCTGGTCGGCACTCAATTCCAGCGCGGTCTCACCGGATTGGGCAACCGGCGCGACCTGCGGCGACATCGCCGGCGCCGAGGTTGTCGGCGATAGCTTTATCGACCCATTAACAGCCGTCATTCGCATTTCCGCGCGGCGCCCAACGCGCGAGATCACTATCGCTGCGAGACCTATGGTAACAAGCAGGCCAATGACGGAAAAGGCGATAGCGAACGCCAAGGTCGAGCGTGAACGCGACCGCCAGTCTTCAGTTGCCATTACTTTGCGTCCTCGCCCGTGCACTGCTTGGAAAGCTTTACGCTCCCATTGATGGCTGTGAGTTTCAGGGGCTGTCCGCCCGATCCTATTTTTCCACGGGCGTGCCGCCCTACCATTTCCTTTTGCACTGTTATATCCAACGTATCGTCAATGTTAATCGGTCCGCTAATAGTAGACGCGTCGAGGTCTGCGTCGAATTCACATTTGATCGTCACATCGATCTTGCCGTTGGCCGTAACGAACTCCATCGGCCACGCTGACGCCCCTGCGAGAGTTGCATTTATCTTACCGTTGGCAGTTTGAATCTTGGACACGCCCACGACGTTGTTCAGCTCAATACTCCCGTTCGCGCTCTCAACGAAGATCTGTCCGTTCACGTTTGAGAGCGTGACCGAGCCGTTGGCGGACTTAAGGTCAATGCGCCCCATATCGCGAGGGAGCTTTACTTCATAGCGAAAGTCCTGATTGTTACTGCCGCTGGGCACTCCGGTCCTGAGCGACAAATCATTCGCGCTATTTGCGAAGAAAACTCGCCCACCGCGATCCCCTCCGCGTCTTGTCACTATTACTTCGGCCTTCGGCTGGTCCCACGATTGGACGGAGATGCTGCCACTGATGTTCTTGATTGAGAACTTCGAGCCAGGCGCGAGCGCGAACGTCTTTATCATCGTGGTATCGCTTCCTGACACTGTAACCTGATCGGCACTCGCCTCAAGCCCGGTCTCATTGTTTTCAGCAACTGCCGGGGACTGAGTAGCAATGGAGATGTTTCTCAACCCATTCCGTCCGGCGCGAGCGATCAACATCACAGCCACAACCACCGCAACGAACAATCCCATTCCGATAAATGCGAGGATCCATCCGACGGGCGAACGCCTTTGCGGCGGCGCGTAGGGAGGCATCGTCTGGGGATACATCGGAGGCACGGACGGTTGATATACCCCCGGAGGAGCGTACACGGGACTCGTGTTCTGGCTGTTAGCCGGCGCAGTGTTAGCGGCGCCTCGCGCGCCCCAATCGCTGGGCTGCGGCGGCATCATTTGAGTCGGCACTTGCTCCTGGGAAAGCGGATCAGACGGCGCGCCGCACCCGCGACAGAATCGCTGCCCAGCGAATAGTTCGGAGCCACAGTTTCTACATTGTTCTGCCATATAGATTCAAAAGGCGGTCGCCTTAGCTAAACAACGGTTGGCCCGGCGCCTGCCCCTCCTGAAAATTGTTGATGGCTTTGTACCGTTCGTCAAACACGTGATCGACTTGATCGATCTCCGCAACCAGATCCGCGCACCCAGCCTTCAACCCTTCCGCATTCGCGGCCTGAGTCTTCAACTCAGATAGTTTCGTTTCGATGTTGTCAACGTGCTCGACCAGCGCCAGATCAAACTTGTAGATCAAATCCAACTGTGGCTGCTCGATCTTCACCACGTCGAAAAATCCCGCGTAGCCGTAGCTCGCGAACCGCACGCGGTTTTCAAGATGATCGAGCTTCTTGATGGCCGCGTCCACCGGCCCGACTTCGAATAAACGTCCGCTGTTACTAAGCTCGCGCATCAAATCAGTGAGCGGCGACTTAAGCGTGCGCAGCCGATCGGCAAGATGTTCGCGATGAATTTTATCGATGTCACGCCGTCGCTCGCGATCGACATAGCCGCTGTAGCCCGGTATCTTGCTGCTCAATCGCTCTAGCCAGTTTCGTTGATCTGTTGTATTGCTGCTCATTGAACATCTCCCTGCTCTGTTGTCAGAGCCCTGCCGCTCTGACTAGGCAAATCGAATCCGGTTGACAACAAAGCTAACGATCTCGGTGTCGCTGGTAGTTTCAGAAATCTCACCCATGCAAGTCTTCCTCACGTCCATTGCGCAGATGCATTTTACGCAGGCGCGGTCTGGCTGCTTTGACTAAGCGTCTTCAAGTACTCATCGTATGCTTGCCGATCAGCCGCCGGCATGTCGCGTATGTAAACACCGACCACCCAGAACAATCCTTCAGCTTCAGGCCTGTACCACGCTGCAAACCCGGTGTATCTAACCGTCGCGTTGGGCAAATCGACTTCGACCTCAAGCTTGTTCTTGAACGCAACCGTGTGGTCCCGAATTATGTGAAGCTGACCTGTCTCAATAGTGCCGGTCTGAATGCGCATGCCCTGTTTGCCGAAATCCAGCCCAAGCCCATCGATCACCCGCGAACGATGTCCCTCATCGCTTTGATCGATGATCGTCATACGCAAGGGGACCGGTTTCGGGGGCGGTGGAATCTGCCGCTGTCCCTCGCCTTGCTGAAGCTCGTCTGTATTCTGAACAGACCGGATGAGCTTCAATCCATCATAACTGCAGAAGCTGTTCTGATCGGGGAAGAACCTGCGGCAAGTTGGACACTCTTTCATAGGATCATCCTCCAGCGTATCGCGTGATTATAATAGCACGAAGGTCATTAGTCATCGGTCCATCAGTCACTGGTCATTGGTCATTGGTCATTGGCTAATGACCAATGACTATAGCGGAATATTCCCGTGCTTCTTCGGAGGGTTCTGATCGCGCTTCGTATCGAGCATCTCGAGAGCGCGAATCAGCTTGGGCCGAGTGAATTTCGGCTCGATCACTTCATCGATGAAGCCTCGCTCCGCCGCGATGTAAGGCGAAGCGAACTTCTCGCGAAACTCGTCCGCCCTGCGTTTCGCTTCTGCGTCGGGATTCTCAGCCTGAGCGATCTCGCGGCGATACAGAATACCGACCGCTCCTTCCGCTCCCATCACTGCGATCTCCGCCCTCGGATACGCCAGATTCACATCGGCGCGGATGTGCTTGCTTGCCATCACGCAATAAGCCCCCCCATAAGCCTTGCGCGTTATCACGGTAATTTTCGGCACAGTCGCTTCGGCGAAGGCAAAAAGTAGTTTGGCCCCGTGACGAATGATTCCGCCGTGCTCCTGCTCAACGCCGGGCAGAAATCCGGGAACGTCTTCGAAGGTGATCAGCGGGATGTTAAAACAATCGCAGAAACGAACGAACCGAGCGGCTTTGATCGAAGCGTCGATGTCCAGAACTCCCGCAAGGTGTGCCGGTTGATTCGCAACGATGCCAACCGACCTTCCCCCAAGCCGCGCAAATCCCACGACGATGTTCCTGGCGTAGTGCTCGTGGACTTCAAACAGATAACCGTCGTCAACCACTAAATGAACGATGTCGCGAATGTCGTACGGCATGTTCGGCGCTTCAGGCACGATCGAGTTCAAGCGCTCATCGGCGCGGTCCACCGGATCGCTCGTCGACACCCGCGGCGGATCATCGAGATTGTTGGACGGGATGAACGAGAGCAGTTCGCGAATCGTCCTTAAGCAATCTTCATCGTTCTCAGCGGCGAAATGAGCAACGCCCGATACGGAATTGTGAGTCATCGCCCCGCCCAATTCTTCTTTACTCACTTCCTGGTGGGTAACCGTTTTGATGACATCGGGGCCGGTGATGAACATGTAAGAAGTGGTCTTCACCATAACGTTGAAATCGGTGATCGCAGGTGAATACACTGCTCCGCCTGCGCACGGACCCATTATTGCGGATATCTGCGGCACGACTCCCGACGCAAGCGTGTTCCGCAAGAAGATGTCCGCATAGCCTCCAAGCGAGACAACTCCTTCCTGGATGCGAGCGCCACCTGAATCGTTCAAGCCGATTACTGGCGCGCCGACCTTCATCGCCATGTCCATCACTTTGCAAATCTTCTCGGCGTTAGTCTCCGACAACGAGCCTCCGAACACCGTGAAGTCCTGCGCGAAGACGAACACGCGGCGCCCGTCAATCAGCCCGTGTCCGGCTACTACGCCGTCGCCCGGGTACTGCTGATTTTCCATTCCGAAGTCGAGACAGCGATGCTTTTTGAAGCGGTCGATTTCTTCAAACGTCCCGTCATCAAGCAGGAACTCGACGCGCTCGCGAGCTGTCATCTTGCCCGAGGCATGTTGGCGATCGAGGCGTTCGGGTCCACCGCCCTCTAGTGCAGCGTCGTTTTTTTCGGCAAGTCTCTCTAAACCCGTCGCTGGTTTTTGTTTGTCTTCAATCTTGCTTTCAGATGTGGCCATTGTGATCCTCAGATTAACTGGTCAAAAAATGAGCGCCACCAGTCTATCAAAACCTGGATCATACAATGAAGCGTCGTCGCAGAGTCTAGTCCTCTCATTGAACTCAATCGTCAAAGAGCGTATAAGAAGCTTAGCCGACCTGGGCGGCATTGAAGGAGAAAGTAATGAGTGAAGATGCTACCCAACAACTGTTAGTGGCGAGAGTTGAGCGGCTTATTTCGATGGTCGAACCGATCGGCGGGCAACTTGATAACCTCGAGAAGCGGCAAGCCGCATTGAGCGCAAAGCTGGAGAGTCTTGAAGTCAAAGTGGATCAACGGCTTCGTGAGACGCGCCCGATATGGGAGAACGTACAGTCCCAACTAGCGGAGTTAAAGAAGGAGGTCGCTGAGCTTCGCTCTGAGACCTCGAGTGGCTTTCGAGGAGTAGATCGAAAGATTGGCGTTCTCAGCAAGAATCTCGTCGATATGACGGCGGACATTCAAGAGTTGCGAGACCTGATAGAGAAACTTGAGGCGCAACCAGCCTGAGTTTCGCGAACGCCTCGGGCACCCTTCTCCGCGCTAGCTAGTCGAACGTCAACGACCCGATCCGCAACTCTTGCATACTGACACGGATCTATCAGTGCCAACTCTTGTTGACACCCATTCGGTCCGCTTCTATAATCCAGCCCTCTAATTTGCACAGTCACGTTTTCACCCAATATTGCGAGCGGAGGCTAAAGTGATCAAGCTTGATATAGTCAATCAGGTTGCCGATAAAACAGGCGTCCCAAAAACAAAAGCAGAGACGGCGGTCGAATCTTTGTTCGACGCGATGAAGAGCGCGCTGCAGCGCGGCGAGCGAATCGAGCTGCGCGGCTTCGGCGTATTCGTCGTCAAGCCTCGCAAGCGCGGTGTTGGACGCAACCCGCGAACGGGAGAAGTCACTGATATTCCACCCGGCAAGACCATCAGATTCAAGCCCGGCAAGGAACTCCAATCGTAATCCGTCAAACGGGTAGCCGATCGCTCTTTCCTGGTTCCAAGAATTGCTAGTGACTTGTAACTTTGCATGTCGCTAGCGATCAAAATGGGTAAGAATCCGTGTAAAATCGAGTCCCTTTTGCTAGTGGCGCATAGACCACGGATGACGCTGAATCGACAGATTTGCACGGATACAAACGGCTACCGACCTTGTGGTGAACGTCAATCTCTGATCGTCACAACTTTTTTTCAATCAGCCTTATCGCATCGATCGCGGCTTGAGCAAGGTAGGGGTCTTTGTCGTGCGTCGCGCGCTCGAGAGCCGGGAGCGCTGAACGATCTCCTATTTGCCCAAGCGCGCCGGCTGCCTGGCGCTTAACTTCATTGTCTCCTTCTTTCGCCAGTAGCGTCATCAACGCGGGAACTGTCTGAACAGCCGCCCGGCCATTCACTCCCAACGCGCGAGCCGCCTGCGCGCGCACGAAATCGTTCTTGTCCGAGAGCGCGCTTGCAAGCGGCGCGACTGCTCCGGCGTCGGCGTGATCCCCCAGCGATATCGCAGCCGCCGCGCGCACTTCAGGGTCCTTGTCTCTGAGCGCGCCGGCGAGCGCGGCAGTTCGCTCGCCTTCGTGAAATCCCCCTAGCGCATATGCCGTAGCCTTTCTCACAAATTGGTCTTTGTCCGTGGCCAGCCGGGCGGCGAGGAGAGGGACAGCGGATTCATCGCCGCGCTCCGCAAGGCTGGCCACCACAGCCGCGCGCACCCGCGGCGAAGGGTCGTTCACGGCAGAGGCAAGCGCTCTAAAAGCTGCTTCGCTTTTGAGCCGCGCCAACTGCATTGCGGCTTCACGGCGTTCTTCTTCGCCCGATGACTTGAGCTGAGATGACCAGTGCGCGACTTCGGAGTCGGTTGGACGTGAACTCTGTTGACTGATGCGGGGGTGTGTAAGCGAAACGGGATTGAGACTCGACGCGGTGATCTTAGTAACAAAGAGCAGGGTAACAAAGAGGAGGACTAACGTCGATGCGACAAAATCGGTGTGTTTTGCAAGATGCCGCATCTGCGTTCGATCTACATCAATTTCCTTGAAGATACGAATGAAGAGGCCCGAGTGTCAGCTCTTCGTCTGACTCGATCCCATTCGCTCACGACGCGAGCTCTGCGATTCTCGAGCGCATCCGCCAGAAGATTCATGAGCTCATCATCGAACAGGTCGGGCTTGTTGGCCTGCTCTCGCAACGACTCCATGATGTTGATGTAATCGAGGACTTCCGCTATCTCGGGTTCCGAAAGAGTGTCAGCCTTGCGTCTGAGCACCTGGCGATTCGTGATTCGATCTCCCATCGTGCACCTCCTGGAGCTACGCGGGAGATCGACCACTCTCGGTGGCGGGAATCAGCCCGCTGGAGGACTCGCGTTAATTGTTCGTGAGGCCTTGCCCACGAGTGTTGACATATTCCTCGCTTGATCCTGCCTTTTGTTGCTTTCGATGCGCTGATAATAGCCCAAGCAATAATCCAAATCAAGCACTTCGACTAACAGAGAGTCGCTTCATTGCCAGGCCGGTTGACACTCTCTCGGACCGCCACCTAGAATTGACTGCCTAGATTATAAGAAGGAGATCGCGTTGCAACCGAGAGATACCCTGACCGACAACATCCCGCCACATTTCAGCGATCGCACGATACCATTCAACGAGCCAACGCCGTTCCCGCTTGCGCGGCGAACTGTAGCCGTAATCGCTTCGTGGCTGGTGCCGGGCGCCGGCCATCTTGCGCTTGGCCGCTACGGTCGCGCGCTGCTTTTCTTCGTCACGATAGTCGGAGCTTTTGTTCTCGGACTAAGTTTGAACGGTCATCTTTACTGGCCTACGGTAGCCGAGCCTGGATCGACCTTTCACTACGATCTGATCACTGTCCTGTGGTTCTTCGCAGAGATCGGCTCGGGGCTGTGCTACATCGCATCCTACGCACTGGGCCTTGGCATGACGCCGATCCCACAAGCGGCGGCATCGCCGACATTCGAGTACGGCAATACCTTCATGTTCCTGGCGGGCCTGCTGAACTACCTTGTAATCCACGATGCATTCGACATCGCAGCAGGGAGGAAGCACTGATGCACGTATTGATGATGTCGATGTATGCGGCGATGGCTGCGGTGGTGCTAGCTACAGTAGACCCGAAGTCTGAGACGACGCGCCAGCGAGTCATACACGGCCTGAAGATATTCGGCTCGTTTCTGGGAATCGGCCTGCTCCTGTCCTGGGTTTTGTTTCCAATCCCGTGGTGAGCTCCAGTTTTCTGAACTTCGTAACGACCCAACCATCCCTCAATGAAGATCGGATTCGTTATTTTTGATGGAATGACGGCGCTGGACTTTGTAGGCGTGTACGAGTTCGTCCATCGATCTCGGTTTGTATCTTGCGAGAGTTTGGGTGAAAAGCTGGCTGGCGCAGCAGCTCGCGAGCGAATCAGCAAACAGATGGATTATTTGTGTTACCCGATTGCGAGCCTCTGAGTCAGCCTGGCTCTCACGGAACTTTCAAGGCCTTGCCTCAACATGCCGGCAAAGCATAGAATGCGCCCCGAATCGCAGACGACGCACGCTTCCCTCACATGCTATGGCAGAAGAGAGCCCTCCTCAGTCACAAGAGCACGCATATCTTGTATGGGTCACCGGCCCCCTGGCCGGGCAAAGACTCTCCGTCGCTAAACAACCCATTACCATCGGACGCGACCCAGCGTCATGCAACGTAGTCATCGACTCGGAAGCGGTCTCGAGGCGGCATGCCGCGGTCGAGATCGACGAGCATCAGACTTTGACCATCACCGACCTGGGTTCCAGCGGTGGAACATACGTAAACGGTGAAATCGTAAAGCGCCGGGCTCTCAGGGATAAAGACGTTATCACCCTCGGTTCGGCCGCAGTGAGCGCACTGGTTCACGCGCGCACATTGGGCGCCGCGCAGACCGGGGTCTTCAGGCCCGTCGTCAGCGACGCTGGTCAATCGGTGCTGCGAATTGGCCGGTGGATGGACAACGAGATCGTGCTCGACGCGCCGGGCGTCTCGCGCTATCACGCGACGCTTGCGTACGACGGAGGTTCCCAGCCAGTGCTGACCGATGTCGGCAGCACTAACGGCACCTTCGTAAATGGCGAGTCGCTGGACGAGCCGCGTCCTATCACCTCCGACGACCTTGTGTCGCTTGGCGGCTTTGTGCTGCGAGTGCAGGGCCGGCAGATCAAGTGGCACAACCTGAACGCGAGTAGCATAAGCGCCTGGGGCGTGACCAGAGAAATCGAGGGCCGGACGATCATAAAAGACATTTCCCTGGCTATCAGTCCGCGCCAGTTTGTGGGGTTGATCGGTACGTCCGGGTGCGGGAAGACTACGCTGATGGATGCTCTGAGCGGGCTGCGGCCCGCTACCAGCGGAAAAGTCTACGTCAATGAGCTTGACCTCTATCGAAACTTCCCCGCACTACGGAGATCGATCGGGCACGTACCCCAGCGTGACGTTTTGTTCGACACGCTTTCGGTCGAGAGCACGCTCTTTTACGTCGCAAGGTTGCGGCTGCCCGCCGGAACACCCGAGACCGAGTTAAGCCGAATAGTGGACGAGGTCATCGAAACAATCGGGCTGCGCGAGCAGCGCAAAACGCGGTTCCGCCAGCTCTCGGGAGGACAGCAAAAACGCTTGAGCCTTGGCGTCGAGTTGGTCACCAAACCGAGCTTCATATTCCTGGACGAGCCCACCTCGCCGCTGGATCCGCAATCAACCGAGCACATGATGGAGTTATTCCGATGGCTGGCGGACGGCGGGAGAATCGTAGTAATGGTTACGCACCGATTCGAGCGGTTCGAGCTTATGCACCGAGTTGCGATCCTGACGGGCGCCGGACGGCTTGCGTTCTTTGGGCCGCCGCGCGAAGCGCTCGAGTATTTCGGCTGCCGCGAGCCCGGTGAGATTTATCGCCGAATAGAAAGCGGCGATCCGGATGAGTTGAGCAATCGATTCAAGGCATCACCGCAGTACGCCCGCTACGTCGGCAGTGCGATCGTCGAAGCACAAGAGTTTGCGCGTACCGAGGTTCAGGCACGAATAGCCGGCGGACCGAAGAAGCCAAAGTCATCACGACAATTTGGATTCGGCCAGTGGGTAACGCTGACGCGGCGCTATCTCGAGATCAAGCTTAACGACACCCGCAACACGGCTCTACTTCTCGCGCAGGCACCTGTTGTCGCCTTGTTGCTGGCGCTAATCACCGGCGACGCCGTCAATGATTCGAGGACGCTGTTCATAGCAGCGGTCATTTCAATCTGGTTCGGCGCAAACAACGCAGTGCGCGAAATCGTTGCCGAAGCGCCGATCTACGTACGCGAGCGCATGATCAATCTGAAGATACCGTCGTACGCGCTTTCAAAGTTCGCCGTGTTGAGCGGCCTCGCATTGATTCAGTGTGTTCTCTTCGTCGGTATTCTGGTCGCCTTTGGCCGGTTCAGGGGCGGAGATTTTCTATTGCTGACGCTGGTGCTATATCTGACCTCGCTCGGCGGAATCAGCATGGGGCTGTTCTTTTCGTCCCTGGTTAGTTCGGCGGACAAAGCGATGACGGTGCTTCCCTTGATCTTGATCCCGCAACTTCTGCTGAGCGGATTTCTGAAACCCATAGACAATCTTTATGTGCACAAGGCGACAAACAAAGCAGCTGTTGTCGAAGAGTTTCGCGTCGCGCCAGGAAAGGTCATCAAGTCCTACGACGGCTTGGGAGCTGCTCGCTACGCGGCAGCGGCAATAGTCGCTCGGTGGTCGCTTGATGCGCTGGCTCACGTCGTGAGCGTCGATGACAAGACGGCGCGGGATCAGTTGGCTCTGAACATGACTGTCGCCGAGTACGAACAGGTGGCCACCGGGCAGACGGAGGCGAACATCGTCCATGCATACGATGAGCGCATCAGGATGGACCTTGGGATTCTGGCTGGATTCGTTGTCTTGTTCCTTGCGATGACCGGTTGGGCGCTCAAGCGAAAAGATGTCTTGTGACATAACCCGGCGGCGCGGCCGCGGACCTGCGCTGGCGATATTCTGCTTGCTCTAAATTGCACTGTGGCTATAGAATTCGGCCTCGGCCGATAACAGGTTCGAAGCAGCACACAATCCCGCGTTATCAAAGCTTCGGATAGAGCGACGTTTTTTTGAGCCAGTTCTCCCATCACGTTAGTGAGGCTCAAAACGCTTGCACCAAGACTAGGAACACGGGGCTTCCCAGGTTCTGATCATTTCCAAAAAGGAGAGTTATCATGGAACGCATAGTCCTTAGACATCTGAGTGGCTCAAAGGCAAACCAGGTCGAGGAGTTTCCCCTGGCACACTTCAAAGAGCTTACAATCGGTCGTGATCCCTCGGCGACGGTCAAGTACGACCCCGATCGAGACGACCTAGTGGGCCGCCAGCACGCGAAGATCGTTCGCGACTCGGCGAACCCGAATGAGTTCTTGATCACTGACGTCGGCAGCCGGAACGGCACCTTTGTCAATAAACAAAGAATCGTCGGAACGGCAAAAGTGGTTCCCGGCGACGTCGTTCAATTCGGCGCGGGTGGCCCGGAGTTCCAGTTTGACGTCGAGCCGCGGCCGGCCAGCACAATGCGGCCGACCCGCATGGGCAGCGACAGCAGCACCCCGACGTTCACACCGGCTACCACGCCTCCTCCGACTCGAGTAGGCGGCTCGGCGACTGCGTCAATGGGAGCTCCAGTGTCAGCGGCCCACGGTATGAGCGGACCCCCGGCAACGAGCGCGCCTGCAGGTCAAGTCGGCAGAGCTACCGTTGAGAGAATGATCTCTCAGACGAAATCCGAGTCACGAAGGAATATGATCCTTGGCGGTGGTGCGCTAGTCGTTGTCATAGCTGCGGTCGCCGCATTCCTGCTGCTTCGCCCACAACCGAAACCAGACATTCCGCCGCCGCCACCCAATCCCAATGCAGGTGTGCTGAACCCCGCCGAGATCGCGTCCACGTACACCAACTCGGTCGTCTACATTGAAAATGCCTGGAAGCTGATCAACCTGGGAACCGGCGAGCAGGCTTATCACTACTACATGCCGAACAAGAACGCGAAGACCGGCGAGCCCTTGATAGAAAACGGTCCGGGGATGCTTGCTTGTTATGTCTACGTTCAGAGCAAGTCGGGCCAGAGAGTGGAGCCCGCGCTTGATTTCGATACCAAGCAGGGTGAACCCATAGGCGCAGGGGGCACGGGCACCGGCTTCGTCGTCACCAGCGATGGCTTCATCCTCACCAACCGTCACGTGGCCGCTGCGTGGAGGACCAGTTATCATTTCCCGGCCAGCGCCGAGAAGGGCATTCTGGTCCAGGTAGCAAACGGACGATACGCGCCGGTCGTTCAAGCGAATGGAGGATTGATCTTAGTAAGCGCGCCAACCGATTGGGTCCCCGGAGAGACTTTGCAGGCTGGTTATTGGCAGAGATCGGGCCAATTGCTGATCGATGGCAGGAACGATCTTCTCAATGTCACGTTTGCGAAGAATGAGCTTCGCATCCCCGCCGATGCGAAGCCGCGCATATCCGACCGGCACGATGTTGCGTTAATCAAGGTAAGCGTTCCTGAGACTCTGACGAAGTGCGAGTTCAACGACAACTACGAAACCATCAAGCCGGGAGAACCCATCACTGTCCTTGGCTATCCCGCGATCGCGCCGCCTCAGTATGGTGTTATCTTCTCGCAGGATAGTTTCAATCGTCAGTTTCAGCTCAGGGTTGTTCCCAACCCCACGATCAGCGTCGGGAACATCGGCTCGGTAATCCGTGGGCAGACTACCCCAGGGAACGACATCGTAATCAGTGAAATGGGCGATTACTACCAGTTGACGGTAAACTCCACCGGCTCTGGAAACAGCGGCGGCCCGGTGTTTGACGACCGTGGCAAGGTCGTTGGTATATACACTGCCGGGGCATGGGGACCCGGAACCGCGATCTCGTTTGCCACGCCGATTAAATTCGGCAAAGAGGTAATGACCATAACGCCAATCACTAGATGACAGCGCGCTCCGTGGTGACTCAAGGAGATGCGGAGTGCGGCGCGGTTCGCACTCCGCATTGATTCAAAGTTTCTAAGATGGTTGTTAGATTGTTGTTAGCTAGGTCGTAAAATGGTTGTAAGAGCCGGACTGCTCAACTCATACGTGGGCGATTTTCGACTGGTGGACTTCTTGGGCGCCGGCGGCATGGGTGAGGTCTACCGCGCGGTAAACACAAGGACCGGCCTGGTCGCGGCGGTGAAGGTTCTAACTGAAGCGACCGACGCAGGCTTGATCGAGAGGTTCTTCAACGAGGCCCGAATACAGGCGAGCATTCAACATCCGAACATCGCGCGGTTCTACGAGTTTCACCAGCTTAACGGCCAGCCCTGCATCGTGATGGAGTATATTCACGGTCAGACCCTTGCTGAACGAATACGAGTACTCGGCCGCCTGCCCCTGTCTGAGACGGTCTACATCTTTCAAAGCGCGGTTGAAGCGGTAGGGTACATTCACAACCTTGGAATCGTGCACCGCGATATCAAGGCCAACAACGTCAAGCTCAGCACGACCGGCCAGGTGAAGCTGCTTGATTTCGGGATTGCGAAAAGTGAATCAACTTCAAAGATGACCCGGACGGGCGGCGTCGTCGGCACCCTTCAATATCTTTCTCCAGAACAACTCAAGGGGGGACAGGCGGACGCAAGGTCGGACTTGTGGGCTCTGGGAATCATGCTGTACGAAATGGTAACCGGGCAGGTGCCGTTTGAAGCCGACACCTTCGGGGGCCTTTACGAGAAAATAATGAAGGTCACTTACGTTCCGGCAACCGTATTGAATCCGCTCGTTCCGCGCGAACTGGAGGGAATCATCGCGCGTTGCTTGAAGAAGAAGCCAATCGATCGCTACCAATCCGCGCAGCAACTTCTTCAAGATGTTTCACGGCTTGGGGCGACGGCTGTTGCTCCTCGATCCGCAATCGTGAAACCGAAGGGCGACCTTTTTGCCGGAGCGAAAAAGAACTGGCGCCTACTTTCGTCCATCGGGGGCGGTATGGTCCTCGTGGTACTGCTTGTACTGTATTTTGCCAG
>JADGNW010000127.1 GCA_017883315.1 Blastocatellia bacterium
CGGCAACTCCGCGAGCAGCTCATTCTTGAGTGAAGCCGGATAAGTAAACTCAGAACCGCGGCTTGGCGTGAGCATGCCCGTTACCATAAGCCCGTTGATCGGCTCAGGCGGATAAGTCGTAGGTACGTTGATCACGATCGAGCGTGCGCCGTGTTCAGTCAGAATATTCCAGACAGGCCGCGTCATAATGTCGCGGCCGCTCATCGCCCGCACGCCGTAGCTGGATTGATTCTTGATGAACGGCGAGAAGACTCCGTGCATCCCCTCACTTGTTCCGGTGGTGCAGCTAGCCCAGCCGGGAAAGCTGTTAGGCAGGATCGTAGAACGAAGCAGCGCGGTCGCGCCTTCCCTCATCAGCCGCGATAGGACAGGGAGCCGGCCCGCGCTCGCGAGTGGGTTGATGATATCGAAGGTCGCGCCGTCCAGTCCGATGATTACAGTCTTCATTGTGGGTTGCGTTCACACATATCCGAGAGCTTCAAGACGGCGGCGAAGCTCGGCCTCCTCGCCTTCACTGAAGACCCTTTCAGTTTCTTCGACCAGCGACATCTCTTCGAGCCTGGTGATTATTCGAGCCACACTTTCTTCGGGAGACTCGTTCCCAGTGTGCACGATCACCTCTGGCGAGACCGGCGCTTCGTAGGGGTCGTCGACGCCGGTGAAGTTCTTGATCTCGCCAGCGAGCGCTTTCTTGTACAAGCCTTTAACGTCGCGTTCAGCGAGCACTTCAAGCGGGCACTCACAATAGACCTCGACGAACCAGCTAATCTGCTCCCGAATCTCATCTCGGATTTCCCGATAAGGCGAAATCGCAGCCGCGATCGCGACTACATCATTGCGAGTGAGCAGGTGACACACGAAACCTATGCGCCGAATATTCGTGTCGCGGTC
Source organism: Blastocatellia bacterium (assembly GCA_017883315.1). Taxonomy (GTDB): domain Bacteria; phylum Acidobacteriota; class Blastocatellia; order UBA7656; family UBA7656; genus Onstottus_A. The sequence goes on from JADGNW010000127.1 coordinate 892, forward strand.
TTCTTTGGAGAAACCGAGTCCCTTTGAAAGATTAGTGCGGACGACATCGCCGTCGAGCACCTCGACTTTATGCCCGCGCGCAACCAACTCAGTCTCGACCAGCCTCGCGAGAGTAGTCTTACCCGCGCCCGAAAGCCCCGTGAACCATAACGTAAATCCCTTTTGTTCCATCTCTTCTCCGAATGATTGATAGTTGCTAATTCTATTGCGAACGGCGCGGTTTGCGCAAAGCAGCGAATATACACGACGCCTTCCACTTTCGAAAGGTTGGGTCCGATTCGGAGCGGCAGGATTTCGCGTATACGCATTTCGTAGAACGACCGTGCGAAGAGTCGGGAATACCACCCACGGCAGTGGGTGGATCGTTCAGGTGCAGCCTACAAACGAAAGCGGCTCGACCGATTCTTTGAATACCACCCACGGCAGTGGGTGGATCGTTCAAGCCCAGCCTACATAGCGGCGCACCCGAGATTCCGGTTTGCCTTCTCTCCCCTCGCGGCGCGAGGGGAGAGAGATAACAAAACAAATGGGGGCGGGCCGCTTCCGTTTGTAGGCCGCACCTGAACGATCCACCCACTGCCGTGGGTGGGATTCAGGAGTTTTCATACGGTGTCGTGAAGAGGGGGCTGTGAAATTGGTTCAGAGTTGCGAAACGCGAAAACTCTGACGCGTACTCCATACGCCGCTCGCCTTGACATGACTCCGCTTGAAAGTTAATAATCGCGGCGCTTCAACGACCCATTTCCAGTCTGCCAGCGTTTAGTTAGAGCTGCCGAGTGGTTCGGAGCCCTGCTTAGGCGCGGGCTCTCATCCAAGATCGAAGAGGGGAAAGCAATCGGATGGAGACGAAGCGAGCCGATCAGCCGAGCGTCAATCGCATGACGTTTCGAGGGCTGTTCCGCGTTAAGCCCCTCGATGCGATCCTCGAAGACGCCGAAGAGCCCGAGCATCAACTCAAACGCGCGCTCGGTCCCGTACAACTCACCCTCTTTGGCATTGGCGCAATAATCGGCGCTGGAATATTCGCTACGATTGGCACGGCTGCCGCAGGCGACGCGAACCGGCCCGGCGCGGGGCCCGCGTTGATGGTCTCGTTCGTGATCACTGCCATCGTCTGCGCGTTTACTGCACTCTGCTACGCCGAATTTGCCTCGATGGTCCCGATCTCGGGCTCGGCTTACACCTACTCTTACGCGACGCTTGGCGAAGTCATCGCGTGGATAATCGGCTGGGACTTGATCATCGAATATGCGGTCGGCAACATCGCGGTCGCGATAAGCTGGGCAAATTATTTCAAGACACTGATGGCTGGCTTGCACATCCCGGGGATTGCGCCTAACGGCATCATCATTCCTGATTGGATCTCGATGGACTATCGCACTGCGGCGAAAGTGCCGGGAGTCTACGAAAGCGCGCCCCATATCTTCGGCAAGCCGATCATCTTCAACATCCTTGCGGTGGCCATCGTCACACTGATCACGGTTGTTCTGATCTGGGGCATCCGCGAGAGCGCTCGTTTCAACGCAGTGATGGTCGGCATCAAGATTCTCGTGCTGACATTCTTTATCGTCGTCGGCTTCACCTACGTTCAACCTGCTAACTGGAAGCCGTTCAACCCGAACGGATTTGCCGGTATCAGCGCGGGCGCGGCCATCGTGTTCTTTGCGTACATCGGGTTCGACGCGGTCTCAACAGTCGCCGAAGAAACTCGGAATCCGCGGCGCAATTTGCCAATCGGGATCATCGCTTCGTTGATCATCTGCACTATCTTCTACGCCGTGGTTGCCTGCGTCTTCACCGGCCTGATCTCCTACCCGGATCTGAAAGCAAAGCTCGCAACCGAACAGGCCGAACCGCTGACGATGGCGTTGCAGCACGTCGGGCAGCAGTTTCACACCGACCTCGGATGGGCTATCGGAATCGTCGCGTTCGGATCGGTAATCGCGCACACAGCGGTTCTGTTGGTTTTTCAGCTCGGCCAGCCACGCATTTTCTTTTCGATGGCGCGCGATGGATTGCTGCCGAAGATTTTTTACAAAGTTCATCCGCGATTTCGCACTCCTCACATCTCGACGATAATCACCGGCGTCTTCGTAGCCTCGTTCGCAGCCGTTGCCAGCATCGACGAAATGGTCGACCTCACGAACATCGGGACGCTGTTCGCATTCATACTCGTCTGCGCCGGCATAATCGTCTTGCGGGTGAAAGACCCTGCGCGGCATCGCCCGTTCCGCGTGCCTTTTGGTTTGGTCATTCCAATCCTGGGCATCGTCTCGTGTCTGTATCTGATCTACTTCCTGCCGCCGACTTCGTGGCTGCGGTTCGCGGCGTGGTTGAATTTCGGATTCGTGATCTACGTTGGTTACGGCGCGGTGCACAGCCGATTGACTGGGCGTCACCACGCCGAGCGGCCCGCCGAGCACAACGCGCGGACTGCGTATACGGGTGCGTGGCTTGCGATTATTGGAATTGCGCTGCTTGTTTTCATGCGCGGCTTCGATGTGTGGCTGGACGCGCTCAAGACGCACGAAGATATGAGCGGAGCGGCGAAAATAATGGCGGCGGTTAGCGACGTGCTCAAGACCGCGCCCTGGATGGAAGTGTCGTGGTTCTTAATCGTTCCGTTAGCCCTCAACGCATTTGTGCTTTGCCCGATTGTCATAGTGCGAGCGCTTAAGGCGGGACGCGAGGGTGGGAACGATGGCCAGGCGGGCGTCACGGCCTCAAGCTTAATCATCGCGATCGTTCTGGCAGCCGTATCGGTCGTTTATTTCTTGCTGCTCGCTAGGCACAATCTTTGAGACGAGGCTTTGCGTCTTGGCGGACCTTGGCGGCTTTGCGCGAAACACATTATCGAAATTCGCAGGACGGCGTTTCGCGCAAAGACGCCAAGACCCGCAAAGACGAGGAGACGTAGGAGGTAACTGATGGCCGACGCCGCAGTAGCAGTCGAAGACAAATCAACCGGCTTTATTCGCGGGCTCGGGTTGATGGATTCAACGACGATCGTCGCCGGATCGATGATCGGCTCGGGTATCTTCATCGTCTCGGCCGAGATGTCTCGACAGGTCGGCTCGCCCGGTTGGCTTCTGGTCGCGTGGACCATCACCGGCTTACTTACGGTGATCGGCGCGCTGAGCTACGGCGAGCTCGCAGCGATGATGCCGAAGGCAGGCGGGCAATACGTTTATCTGCGCGAAGCCTTTTCGCCGCTGTGGGGTTTTCTCTACGGCTGGACTTTGTTCATGGTGATCCAGACCGGGACGATAGCCGCGGTAGCAGTCGGATTCGCAAAGTATTTCGGTCTTATCGCGCCGCCTGATCTGATTTCCGAAACACATTACCTGATACGCCCAATACATCTCGGCTCGAGTTATGCAATCTCCCTCTCCACCGCGCAGTTGGTCGGTTTGTTATTGATTGCGCTGCTGACGTGGATGAACACACGGGGGTTGAAGCTTGGCAAGTTCGTTCAAAATGTCTTCACGGTCACCAAGACCGGTGCATTGATCGCGCTCATCCTCCTGGGTCTGCTCGTCGGATACAAAGCAACGGTCGCGAGCGCCAATTTCGGCGACCTGTGGCGAATTCGTGGCACGCTGCAAGGAGTTGGCCGTGGACTCACGGCTGCCACCGGCTTTGGCTTGTTCGTGGGCATCTGCGTGTCGCAGACCAACTCACTCTTCTCTGCGGATGCATGGAACAACATCACGTTCACGGCAGGTGAAGTTAAGAACCCGCGGCGAAACATACCGCTGTCACTGGCATTCGGAACGGTCCTTGTAATCGCGTTGTATCTTCTCGCGAATGTTGCCTACCTGGTGACGCTGCCGATCGAAGCTATTCAAACGGTGCAAAGTGACCGAGTCGCATCGGCTACGGCCGAGGTGATCTTTCACGGAATCGGTCCGAGCCTGATGGCAATTTTCATAATGGTTTCGACCTTCGGCTGCAATAACGGACTGATTCTCGCGGGAGCGAGGGCTTACTGGGCAATGTCTCGCGACGGTCTGTTCTTTAAGTCGGCGGGTCAGCTAAATAATAAGCACGTGCCCGCCTGGGGTCTTGTGTTTCAGGGGATATGGGCGGCGGTATTGGTTCTTCCTCGAACGATCACCGGCACCGATCCAACAACAGGACAGACTACCTACGGCAACTTATATGGAGACCTGTTGACGTATGTAATCTCAGCCGCTTTGATCTTCTACATTCTGACGATAGCCGGCGTCTTCAGACTGAGGTGGACGCGCCCCGATGTCGAGCGTCCGTATCGCGCGTTTGGCTATCCGGTAATACCCGCGCTCTACATCATCGGCGCGACGGTGATTCTTGCAGTGCTATTGATCTATCAAACGGCAACGACCTGGCCGGGGCTCATCATCATCGCTACCGGCGTCCCGGTTTATTTCATCTGGCGAAAAGTAGGTGTGGCATCGCCAGAGCAAGACACCTAGCTGCGTGGCAATGGATGAACCTGGGTTCAAAGTTTGAATCTTGATGCTCGCGGTCTTTCAGAATCGCGATTCAAGACTTCGAACTCAACATTGGAAATCAAACAAGTCACTCGCGGAGGATCTACGAAATGGCGAATCAACTTTGGGCAAGAAAACCTCTCAGTCTGTTGTTGGAGGAAATGGTAGGCGACCACCGATTGCGCCGCGTACTAGGCCCTGTTCAACTCTCGGCGCTTGGAGTCGGGGCGATCATCGGCACAGGCATCTTCATCCTGACCGGCGAGGCTGCGCACGACAGAACCGGGCCCGCGCTTATGCTCTCGTTTGTCGTTGCGGGCTTTGCGTGCGTGTTCGCAGCGCTGTGCTACGCCGAGTTCGCGTCCATGGTTCCGGTAGCCGGTTCCGCTTACACCTATGCCTATGCTACGCTCGGGGAACTCTTCGCCTGGATCATAGGTTGGGACCTGATCCTCGAATACGCGGTCGGATCGGCAACGGTCGCGCACGGATGGTCGGCGCACTTTCAGGAGTTCATCCCGTTATTCGGTCTCGACAAATATCTGCCTTTTGTTCTTTCGAGGGGGCCCTTTGATTATTGCGTAACCGTGTCAAACGGTTGTCCACACACCGGATTCATCGCCACTGGGGCATACTTCGATCTGCCCGCGATTCTGATCACATTCATTCTCACCGTAATCCTGGTCAAGGGCATCAAGGAGAGCGCGAGCTTCAACGCCGTGATGGTGGGCATCAAGCTCGTCATCGTGTTGATGGTGATCGGCATCGGAGTCTTCTACATCAATCCCGCCAACTGGCATCCGTTCGCGCCGTTTGGTTATACGGGCATCAGCTTCTTTGGTCACACCCTGTTTGGCGAGACTGCGGCTACGGGACAGCCCATAGGAATGTTCGCCGGAGCGGCGATCATCTTCTTCGCTTACATCGGATTCGATTCGGTATCGGTCCACTCCGAAGAAGCAAAAAGGCCGGCCCGCGACGTGCCGATTGGAATCATTACATCCCTGATTGTCTGCACCATTCTTTACATTGCCGTCTCAGCAGTGCTGACAGGAATGGTTCCAACCAATTTGATTGATAAGAATGCCGGCGTGGTGAAGGCGTTCGAATATGTGCATTTGCCATGGATGCAATACCTGGTGGCTGCGGGCGCAATGACCGGCATCACGTCTGTGCTTCTTGTAATGATGCTCAGTCAGCCGCGTGTGATGTTGGCGCTGGCTCGCGATGGGCTGGTGCCAAAGGCCTTCTTCGGTGCTATCCATCCGAAGTTCCGCACGCCCTGGAAGTCAACGATTCTTACCGGACTCTTCGTCGCGTCGATGGCGGGGTTTCTGCCTCTCACTCTTTTGGCCGAAATGACTAACATCGGCACGTTGTTCGCCTTCGTGATCGTTTGCGCTGCCGTGCTCGTAATGCGTAAAACGAATCCCAACGCGAATCGTCCGTTCCGCGCGCCATTCGTTCCGCTCACCCCAATCCTCGGCATACTCACGTGCTTGCTCTTGATGTTCTCGCTGCCGGCGGAAAACTGGTGGCGGCTGATCATCTGGCTGTTGATAGGTTTCGTGATTTACTTCGCCTACGGCCGCAAGCACAGCGTCATGAAGCACTACCTCGAGCACGAGATCAGCACACACGGCATATCGCCCGGCGGAGCGCTGGCGACTGATATCGACCTCAAGGATCCGGGATCACCTGAGAACAAGGGCGATTGACGATTAAGCATCACGCGATGTGAAAGACGCCTGCGCGGGTATGAGTCGGGCCCTCCGATTCTACCCGCGCTTCGTCTTTCGTTATGCCGTAAGCTTCAGGTATTGATTCTGTTTCGGCATCGCGCAATTCTGGAGAGGACGCATGAGCGAGATCAAATTCACCAAAGCTCAGGGTATGGGCAATGACTTCCTGATTATCGAAGTCCAAGACATCGCGGTCTTGCAAAACGCCAGTGAGCTTGCTCGCCAGATGTGCCAGCGAAACTACGGCGCGGGCGCCGACGGAATCGTACTCGTCACGCGCTGTCTCAACGATCACGCAGACTTTGCTTCACGTATCTTCAACGCTGACGGAAGCGAAGCCGGAGTCTCGGGCAATGGAACTCGCTGCGCCGCTGCTTATCTTTATTACGCGGGGTTGTGGAACGAGCCCGAAATCAGAATCGCCACCGCAGCAGGCGTCAAGCACGGACGATTGGTGTCGCGCGAAGGCACCCGCTTCGAGTTCGAGTTTGATATGGGGCGACCGATTCTCTCAAGCGACGCAGTTCCGATGTCCATCATGCCATCCATCGAGCAAGTTGTCCGCTACCCGCTCAATCTTGGCGGAGACTTGCTCGAAGTTACCTGCATGTCGATGGGCAATCCTCAATGCGTGATCTTCGTGAACGATCTGAACGCGGTGAACCTTGAAGAGATTGGACCGCTGATCGAGCATCATCCGATCTTTCCCGACCGCGCTAATGTCGAGTTCGCGCGTGCGCTTTCGCGAGACGAGATCGAGATTAGCATTTGGGAACGCGGTGCCGGTCACACGCTTTCATCGGGCACCGGCTCGTGTGCTTCAGCGGTGGCCGCAGCGCTGAATGGATTGACCGATCGCAACGTGCGAGTGCTAACCGAAGGCGGAGAACTGCAAGTGGATTGGACCGAAGATGACCGTGTGATGCTCACGGCTTCGGCGGAAGTAATCTACGAAGGCCGTTGGCTTCAGTAATAACGGAGCAGCGGTGCGCGTGCAAACAACCTATGGACGCCGAGAACAACTGCTTGCGAGTCGGGCTTGCCTTCGCTCGACCATGTGGAAAGATTCAAAGGTCGGGAAGGTGGGCTTGCCCCCGCTCGGTCGGCTCTTACTTCTTCTCTCGTTCGCCCATTTCCGCCGACCATTCGGCAGCGGCTCTCGAAAGCTTCCGCACATCGTCCGGCCACCACCACTCTTTGTCAACTTTAGTAGGCTCACATTCGCCCAGGTAGAACGCACGGAAGCTCGACCAGCGGTAGTCAGCGGCTGATTGCACGAGACCGGATCTTAGCGGGTTGTTGTGAATGTAGTTTATCTTCTGCCAGATCAGCCAATCGCTCCAGAGCGGAAGTGCTTTGAAGCTCTCTTGCCAGACCTGATGAATTGAACCGTCCGCGTCGGGCTTCTCACGCAAGAAAGAAAAGCCGCTGACCTTGTCAATTATTCGCCGGGCAGAAAGGCTCTTGAGCGTGCCGGCCAGTTCGCGAATGCGGCCGTCTTTCGGGTTCACGATCAAATGCATATGATCCGGCATAAGAACGTACGCTATGAGTTTGAAGGGCCATTTTTCCCTGAGCGTGCCACAAACGTCGATAAACGCTTCACAGCATGCTGCCTGCTCGAAGACCGTTAATCGCCGAGTGATGTTACCAGTCAAATAATGCAGCGCGCCCGGCAGATTGCGATTGGACCACTTGCGAGCCACGGCCGGGAAGATACCATGAATGTAGATATCGAGATATGAAAATCAGTCAACGCTAGCGGGGGCAAGCCCACCTTCCCGACCTTTGAATCTTTCCACACGCTCAAGCGGGGGCAAGCCGACCTTCCCGACCTTCGATCCTCGGACAGTGCTACCACTCGGCCTCAGTCGCAGCACCCAGAGCCATCGGGTGGTCCCTGAACTGAATCTCATAGAGCCTCTTGTAGAGCCCGCCGCCCGTCATCAGTTCTTCGTGTGTGCCTTCTTCAACAATTCTCCCGCCATCAAGCACGATGATCCGATCGGCGCGGCGCACTGTCGAAAGCCGATGAGCTATCACGAAGGTTGTTCGCCCCTGCATCAACGTCTCGAGTGCGTCTTGCACTAATCGTTCAGATTCAGAATCGAGCGAACTGGTCGCTTCGTCGAGTATCAGTATCGCCGGGTTCTTCAAGAGCGCTCGCGCAATCGCGATGCGTTGCCGTTGGCCGCCCGAGAGTTTCACTCCTCGCTCGCCGACGATCGTGTCGTAGCCATCAGGAAATTCTGTGATGAACTCGTGAGCGTGAGCGGCTCGAGCTACCGCCTCAATCGCCTCGTCGGTAGCGCCCAGCTTGCCGTAAGCGATGTTCTCGCGAACCGGCCCGCCGAACAGCGTGGTCTCTTGAGGCACCATTCCGATAGCGCTTCTCAGATCGGTCAAACGCACCGCCCTGATGTCGTGACCATCGACCGTTATCGCTCCTGACGACACATCGTAGAAGCGCGGAATCAAAGCTACCAGAGTCGACTTCCCTGCCCCGCTAGGACCAACCAAAGCAATGATCTCGCCGGGCTTCGCCTCTACCGTGACGCCCTTCAAGACCGGCAGCGCGCGCTCATCGGGATAGGTGAAATGCACGTCGAGCAATTGAACGTGGCCTTGCACGTTTTCAAGCGGCTCAGAATTAACCGGATCTTTTATCTCCGGTTTGGTATCAAGCAACTCGAACACGCGGCGAGTGGCGCCGATCGCTTGATTGAACTGCCCGTAGAGCTCAGTCATTCCGCCGACCGCTCCGCCTACGAAGAACGTATACAGCACAAACGCGATCAGATCGCCGGCGCTCATCTGACCCGCGACAACCATGCGGCTTCCGAACCAGAGAACAATCGCGATGCCGCTGTACACCACGAGAATAATAAACGCAATGAACCCGCCGCTCGCTACGGCGCGCTTCACTGCGAGCTTCAGAGAATCCTGGATGCGCTCGCGATAGCGCGCGCGCTCGTATTCCTCGCGAACGAACGATTGAACGATGCGAATGGCCGAAAGCGTTTCTTCCAGAACTGAGTTCGCTTCGGCGAGACGGTCCTGAACCTTGGTGCTCAAGCGGCGCACGTAGCGTCCGTACAGATGGGCCGACACGATCACAACCGGCACTATCGCGAGCATCAAAAGCGACAGGCGCGGGTTCGTGATGAAAATAATCGTAACGCCGCCCACAAGCAGCAGGCTCGATCGAAGAAACTCCGTGATGCTGCCGGTGGTGACTGTTTGAACGACGGTCACGTCGGAAGTCAGCCGTGAAGTCAACTCACCCACTCGCCGATTCGCGAAGAAGCTGACAGTAAGACTCGTGAGATGGTTGTAGAGCTGGGTGCGAACATCGGCAACTATTCGCTCGCCGGTGTACGAGAGCAAATAAGTTCGTAAGAAACTGAAACCCGCCTGTACAGCAAACAGGCCGACCAGCACGAGCGCCAGGACGTTGAGCCTGTGCAAATCGTGCTGTACAAAAGCAGCGTCGATCAGCATTCCAATAACTCGGGGCGATGCCAGTCCCAGGCCGCCGGCAACTATCAACGAGAGCAAGGCTATGGCAAGCCTCATTCGATATGGCTTTGC
>JADGNW010000015.1 GCA_017883315.1 Blastocatellia bacterium
CGGCTCGAACACGAGACGAATTCGCATTCTATTGCGACGGGCGAACTGGGCCCACCGAAACTCACCAGGCTCCTCTACGAAGCTCATCTGCTGAAGACCAAGTATCGGACGCTTCAAGCCGTTGTCGAAGAAGCTCCCGAACAGATATCCGATGCGCTGTGGCGATACTTGCAGCGCAACCAGGATCTTCGCAATACAATCATCTCGATTGGAATTCCAATACTGCCTCCGGACGGGGACCGCTTGATTCGCGGACCTCGAATCAACGTACCCGAGTACGCGGGCCGGACTAAGCTGCCGGTGAATGAAGGCGCCATTGACGAATGGGCCGAACGAGGCTGGCTCGATCTGAGGCCCGCTAACATGCGACGCTGGCAGGAACGATTCGGGCGAATGCTTCGATCGGCTCAAACAATTCACCGTCAGTGCTCGGCCGCGATTACAATGGAAGCGTATCGAAGCGAAGAGATCAGAATCGGCGAAGTGGTCGGTTGGATCTTTAATAACGAAGAAGAGGGTTATCGAATCAAATGAAGAACCTTCGATGATCCGCTCCAGGAGTCAGGCTTGGGCCTTACTTGAAGGGCGCCGAGACAGTGTTATGATATTTCACTGAAAGGAAAAAAGGCTCCACCATGAATGCGATCTACCAACTCAAAGCCGACGAGCTCGACGAGAACTTCGTGAAGGCAATCAAAGAAGCCTTCAAAGACAAAGAGATCGAGATAGCTGTGTACGAGCGCGACGAGACGGCTTACCTGCTCCGCTCACCGGCGAACCGAGAACATCTCCTGAGCGCCGTCGCCGATGTTGAAAAGTCGCAGAACATTGTCGTTGCTGAGCAGGAGCAGTTTCAGTGAGACTGATAGCGTTTCACCAAACGGCTTTCGACGACTATAACGAGTGGGCGAAAGCCAATAAGAATCCGTTTGAATGGACGGCGCGACCCTCTAAGTAGTAGTGCTAGCCGGGCGAGTGTGCGAGAATAAACGCGCTATGGTGACAGCGATTGTTCCAACGGTTACAGCGATGGAGGCTCAAGCGGAAGCTAGTCTTTTCCTGAGTGACCGCCTGCCAGATCGCATTTCAGCGAGCGCGCCATCTCTAGACGAAGAGGCCCACGTGTGGCGTGTGCCTGTTATTCTCGCGTACCCGCACCTTGGCGTTCTCGGTCAGATAGGTGAGGTCGTCGTCAGCGCCAGCAACACGGAAGTGATCTCGTCGACAGAGATTGAAGAAATGCTGACCGCGGCGCAGTTATTGGCCGAACAACACCGCGATGCCATCGAAGCCCCCCTTCCATAAGCAGGAGACCCGCTTTTCCTGTGTGCCTGCGTGTCTCAGGATGATTCTGCTTAGCTTTGGCGTTGATATACCTGAAAGTGATCTACGCGTTCGATGCGACTCGACAATTCTGGGTACGGGCGCCTTAGCGGCCGTTGATGCGGCGCGACTGATTGGATTCGGGGCCAGCGCCAAATACACACTCACGCCCGATGAGCTCAAGAATCTCGTAGCTGCGGGCCGATTCCCAATAGCCTTTGTTTCTATGCTGCCGATCGATGCGCGGGATGATCTTCACGCGCTCGTCGTGACTGGATTTGAGCAGCACGACGTTTCCGTGCTTGACCCTCTCAATGGAGAGAGAACGATACCGCGACCAACCTTCACCGCAGCTTGGGGAATGAGGCACAACCTTGTTATCCTCATCGAGCGCTAGACGATGAGATTTCCGTCGTGCCAACGCTTCACAGGGTAAAGGATTGAATGAAGATCAGCCACAACTCGCTAAGCGACAGCGAGCCGACGCACCACGAGCGGTAGAGGTCATCATCAACGCCGGCTCGGGTGCCTACGGCAAACAAGCCGCGCGTGAACAGATCGTGGAGATCTTTGGAGCGAGCGGCATCGAGGCGCGCATCTCGCTTGCTACTAGCGGAGACGATCTGCTCGAGTTGGGGCGACGTGCGGTTCGCGGTGATGCCGCGACGATCGTTGCCGGAGGCGGCGACGGAACTATTAACGCAGTCGCATCGACGCTGATCGACACGGACAAGACGCTCGGCATTTTGCCGCTCGGCACGCTCAACCACTTCGCCAAGGATTTGAAAATACCGCTTGACCTTGAAGGCGCGGTGCGAACAATCGTCGCAGACCACGCGGTCCGGGTCGATGTGGGAGAAGTCAACGGTCGCATCTTCCTCAACAACTCGAGCCTGGGTCTCTATCCGAGCATCGTCCACCAGCGCGAACAAAAGCAGAAGCTCGGACACGGCAAGTGGCCTGCGCTTATCTGGGCCGCGTTCGGCGTGATGCGGCGATATCCGTTTCTCGACGTCCGATTGAACGCCGATGGCAAAGAGTTCTCGAGCCGCACACCTTTCGTCTTCATCGGCAACAACGAATACGAAATGGAGAGCTTCAACATTGGCGGGCGAGCTTGTCTCGACGCCGGACAATTGAGCCTTTACTTCTCTCACCGCACCGGGCGGCTTGGACTGCTGGGGCTTGGATTACGCGCACTTCTAAGACGCCTGCCGAAAGCCGGGGATTTCGTTGCGATGTGTACCACCGAGGTTTCGATAAAGACCTCGCGCAGGCGCATTCGCGTTTCAACGGACGGCGAAGTTACGATGATGGAGCCGCCGCTTCTGTACCGCGTGCGACCTGGTGCGCTTCGTGTCCACGTGCCCGTGCCCGACTCAGCAGAGACGAAGTAAAGGCGTGACGCATGCGAACACTTGTACATCTATCTGATATTCATTTCGGTCGCGTTAACGAGACGATTATCGCCCCGCTCATTCGCACTATCAACGACATTAAGCCCGATGTTGTCGCGGTCTCCGGCGACTTGACGCAGCGAGCGCGATCCCACCAGTTCAAAGCGGCTCGGGCCTTCCTCGATGCGTTGCCAGGGCCGCAAATCATTGTCCCCGGCAATCACGACATTCCTTTGCACAACGTTTTCGTCCGTTTCGCGCAACCGCTACAGAAATACCGTCGCTACATCACGGACGAACTGCGGCCCTTCTACGCCGACGGCGAGATCGCAGTCCTTGGCGTCAATACTGCTCGCTCGCTGACGATCAAGGGCGGACGGATCAACAAGACGCAAGTGGCCTGGCTTCGAGAGAAGTTTTGCGGGTTCGATTCGGAGGTCATCAAAGTCGTGGTCACCCATCACCCGTTTGATCTGCCCGAGGGCCACGACGAGCGCGACATTGTCGGGCGGGCGCGGATGGCGATCAGGGAACTCTCCGGTTGCGGAGCCGATTTGTTTCTCTCCGGCCATCTGCATATAAGCCATACCGGTCACATGGCGAAGCGCTACAGATTCGGCGGACGCTCGTCGCTCGTTGTTCAAGCCGGAACAGCCGCTTCAACTCGCGGAAGAGGCGAAGTCAATTCTTTCAACGTCATTCGTATTGCGCACCCCGACATAACGATTGAGCGGCTGGTCTGGCAGCCCGCGCAAACAGGCTTCGTAGCCTCTGTCACCGATCGGTTTCGGAGATCGAGCGCGGGTTGGTCGCGCTTGTGAATATTGATCGGCGAGGGCCGTCTCGAAGATGAAGACCCCCGATGCAACGAACGGAACTTTTGCCGCGAAGGTAAGTGGTCTGAGTCGGCGGCTCGGCTTGACGCTGCTTATCGGATTGGGCGTCGCTGCGGGAGCACTGTTCTCTTTCGCCAGGCTCGCCAGTGAGATGCTGGAAGGCGACGCGAAGCAGTTTGACGACTGGGCGCGTTCCGGGATTCATCAATTCGCCTCACCGGCCCTGACCTCCACGATGCGCGTTGTGACCATGTTTGGGGCGCCGTCCGTTTTATTCAGCTTGAGCCTGGTCGCCGGTCTCGCTTTCGTGGCTGCGAGAAAGTATCGAGCAATGATGCTGCTCGTCGCCACGATGGCAGGCTCGACCTTGCTGAATGAAGTGCTCAAGCTGAGCTTTCATCGCACGCGACCCGAACCGTTCTTTGATATACAGGCTCCAGGTTCCTTCAGTTTCCCGAGCGGCCACGCGTTGACGTCGTTCTGCTTCTACTCGACCGTTGCAGCGTTGATCTCGGCGCGAACGAAAAGCCGAACTGTTCGCATAGTCCTTTGGACGCTGGCCGCGTTGCTGGTCACGCTTATTGGGGTCTCGCGGATTTATCTGGGAGTGCATTATCCGACCGACGTGCTGGCGGGTTATGCTGCGGCGTTCATCTGGGTGATCATAATCGCAGTTGTGGATCGCACGTTTCCAGCGAAGGGCGAGCCCTCGGGCAGCGGCGAGCTCGAGAGTATCCTTTAAGGGCGCGCCTCCGCTGCCGCCCCAAATCAAAACAACGCCGGCCGCCCGCGCGACAACCATTCTGGGCGGCAACGGAGATACCGCCCGGCGAGACCGCATGGATTGCCGCTGACGGTAGAAACGGAATCAAAACCCGCCTTTTTACCGCGGTGATCGGATTCCCGCTCTTTGCCTTAACATCGAAGCGGCTGCTAGAATCCGTGCTTTCCCTGGCCGAACAAGTTCGACTGGCAATCGAAACAGGTTTGACGAGTTGCGTTGATCGCCGCTTTTAGAGCGCGAATCGCGAAGGTTGGTTTGGCCCACCGGTGAAGATCAAATGAAGATCAGTTACGACTGGCTGAGCGAGCTTGTGAAGCTCACGCTTAATCCAAAAGAACTTGCCGAACGATTGACGATGGCCGGGCTTGCGGTCGAGGCCATCGAGCGAATTGGCGATGATCATATTCTCGATTTCGATTTAACTTCGAATCGTCCCGACGCGCTTTCTCATCTCGGCATCGCTCGCGAGGCGGCGCTCATATGTGGAACCGCTCTCACTCCGCGTGCGGTTGCGCTGACGGAAGGCGACGAGCGCGCAGATGCGGGAGCTTCAGTCGAGATTCTCGACCCCGATCTGTGTCCTCGATACGCAGCGCGGGTGGTTCGCGGAGTGAAGGTCGCCCCGTCGCCGAAGTGGCTCGCGGACCGGCTCGAATCGATCGGCCAGCGTCCGGTGAATAACGTGGCCGACATAACGAACTTCGTAATGTTCGAGATGAACCAACCCACTCACGCGTTCGATCTGAATCTCTTGCACGGCCATCGAATCATCGTCAGGCGTCCCCGAGCCGGAGAGCAGATCACCACGCTTGATGGAATCACGCGCGAGCTTGCTTCGGAAATGTTAATCATCGCGGATGCCGATCGGCCAGTCGCAATCGCGGGCGTGATGGGAGGCGCGGACACCGAGATCAGCGAGCTAACCAAAGACGTGTTGATCGAGAGTGCGTACTTCAATCCGGCTTCGATCCGTCACACCGCGCGGGTGCTTGGCATGGACACCGAAGCATCGTACAGGTTTGCGCGCGGCGCCGACTTCGCAGGACAAACCTGCGCTGCGGACCGTGTTGCTCAGATGATTGCTGAGATCGCGGGCGGGCAAGTGCTCAAGGGCGCGATCGACGTGTATCCAGCGCCGATCACGCGAGATTCAGTGTCTTTGCGCGAGTCTCGTATTGAGTGGCTCACGGGTCTGAAGGTCTCGATTGATCAGGCGGCGAATATTCTGTGCGCGCTTGAGTTCGAGGTTGATCTCGATGCCGACAAGAAACAATTGCGCGCAGCCGCACCATCATTTCGAGTTGACGTCTCGCGCGAAGAAGATCTCGTCGAGGAAGTGGCGCGGCACGTC
>JADGNW010000128.1 GCA_017883315.1 Blastocatellia bacterium
CGGCGAGACGCGGCGAGAGGGAGAGCCGACACCTCTGGACAGATGACGAAGCTGCTTAAGGCGATAAGAATCGGCGCTTAAGTTAGGGGGAAATTTCACTATTTCAGGCCTGACCCCTCCTCTTGCCGGCCTTTCGAAAAACTTTTGAAAGAATTTCTTGTGCAGTCAAGGCACACTTGTAGTAGAATGCCAGCCGTAGCGAGGAACACATATCCCTGAGCGCCCGTGTTAGCCCGGCGACAAACGCTTAGCAATCAGTTGGAGCGAGATACGCAGCCTAGAAAGCTACGATCGCAGTCTGGTCCACATGAACAGCGCAAACGTGATCAGTAACGCTCCGGCGCCGAAGTCCAGTTCAGAAACCCGACCTGCCTTTGGCTTAGGGTTAGGTTGAACCGGCGCGGCATCGGAGATCGGTCGAGCGCTGTTGCCACCAGCGCCTTCGCCCGGATCGCAGATGCAGCCGGGAGCGCCACAATCGCACCAACCGCCGTACAGAGTATGTCCGGCGATGGCAACACTGACGAACGGAGTTGACCTCATGCCCCCATTCGAAGACGAAAAGCACATTGGGAGTGCGAACATACAAAGCGTTGCGACAAGCAATCTTGTTTTCACAGTTTCTTTCTCCTTTGAGCGGTTTGCTGGACTCGAAGGACCGCCCAGCGTTTCTGTATTGTATCATTCAATTGCGGAACCCATCATCAGGAGTCTTCATACAAATCAGAGTGTGTCAGGAATCGCAAGAAAGCTCACTTCGACAGCCCATCAGGCATATGACTTCCGCCGGTTTGATATCGTAGGTGATGCTGGGCGATTGTTGTTAAGTCTCCCTCCCTCGAGCAAATCTGAGGCTGTGGGAGAGTTCTACCTTGCGCTCGGGCTGAGCCGGGGTACGCGCGGGGATACTGATAGCGCTCGCTCATTGTTCGAACACGTCGCTGAGAAGGCTGCCTTGAGGTATCGAGCCAAAGCCATGTTAGCTCTTGGCACCAACTCGATTGTCGTTGGCGACCGCACTACAGCAATGGCTTTTTACCGAGAGGGAATGCGAATAATAAAGCGTGACCGCGTTTTTGATCCGGCTATCTTGTACTTTACAACTCGAATGATCGCAGTCTTGAGAGCAGCCGAGGGCGATCACCAGGGAGCATTAGCCGATCTGGAAAACTTGTTTCCTCTCGTTCGAATGGCTAGCTCGCAACAACCATACGCTTACTACGATTATCTGAACACCATTGCCGTAGAGTTAACAGAAGCAGGGAGACTCGAAGAGGCCAGGAACGCATCGCAAATCGCTCTCGCGTCGCCGTTTGCCCATGCATACCCGGAGTGGCGCGATACGCTCGATGAGATAGAACTCAGAGCACTCCACCCATCTCGATCCACCACAGCGTTCACTCGCGAAGCCGCTGAGTGGAAGAATGTTATCGCGCTGCCGCCGCCACGGCGTGACCTACCCGTCACTGAGCGTGCGGAAGAATCGCAGCCGCCAGCACGCGTCATCAAGTTTCCGACAAAGAAACGGTCAACATCGGGAAAGGAACGACAGCAGTTAGACCCGTCCGAGAAGCGTAGAATCGTTTCGGAGAAGCTGTATGAAATGTTTCTGTCAGCTCTTGACGATGAACCCGTCAACCGTGATCTGGTCGAGGATCTCTACAGGGTATTCCTTCGGAAGCGAAAACAAAGCTAGGCCCTTCTTCTCGATTGCGACGCGCGACTCTTACGGGCATTCAGAAACTTCAATAGCGTGACTGCCTCCTCCTGTGATTCAAGCGGTAATCTCGAGGCCTCCAGCAACAGCTCCGAAAGAGTTTTGTTCTTCAGAGAGGCCGACATCAGATTCACGATCAAGCGGTAATTCGATTCCTGCTCTTGAGACTTGCTGTCGGCGTCCTGGGGCAGACCGCGCGCGACCCTGAAAATCTCATCCTCGGAGACGCCCAGTCCGCGCGCCAGAGCCTTGAGCTTATCGACGCTCGGATTCCTCGCCTTTCCCGTCATGATGCCTCGCACATAGCCATCGGTTATCTTGCCGCGCGCCAGTTTTCTGACTTCCTGATGAGTGAGATCTTTCTCTTTGATCACTCTGGCCACGTATTGGGCTAGAGTTTCTTTCTTCGCTTTAGGCATGGTGATCCCCCCTCTCCAAGAAGCAGCGTACATTATTTTCAGGGTGCGCGCGAGATATATTTCTCACCTGGTCAACAATAGTCACAGAGGCCGAACCGGCAAAGCGCGAACCGCGTTCGTATCCTTTCTTCTTTTGTTGCCGTGGTCTCGTCCGTTGACCCATCCGTCGGGCCACGTTGCTGTTCTCAAAACCTGCGTGCTAGTATCTTCTACCCGTGCGGAGGTTTGCTTAACCCAATGGTTCGCTTTCCGCAGCCGCTATCCACGTTATCCGCGACCCTGTCCCTCTTGATTTTGATCGCGCTGAACTCCGCTTCGACTCTCGCGCATCAAGTCGTCAGGATTCAACCGCAACAAGAACAGAAGCCTGAGCAGGAGTCTGAGACTAAAAAGCAGAAGCGCGCCCGAAAGGCTGGCCAACAGAAAGTGCCTGAGCCGGAAAAGGAAACGGCTAGGCCGGAGGCGAGCGCCACTTCCGTAGAACAAATCGTTGAGGTCATCGCAGACAAACAAAGCAAGAACGGCGATCTGGAAATCTACGAAGGCTACGTCAATGCAACGCAGGGCGAGATGCGCTTGCAAGCCGATCACGTGACTTTCAACAGCACAACTCACGATATGGTTGCAGAAGGCAACGTGATCTTCGATCAAGGCGCCGACCAGCGGGTTACTGCGCGTCGCGCCGAGATCAACTGGCTTACAAAGAAAGGCGTCTTCTGGGACACGACCGGCTTCACTAATCGGACCCAGACCGGTGACTATGTCTTTTTTACTGCCGCGCGCGTCGAGAAGACAGGCCCCGACACTTATGAGTTGTACGACGCCGACGTCACCGCTTGCGAAGACGTGATTCCCAAGTGGAGCTTCAAAACTAAACGCGCGGAGCTGAAAATGGGCGATCGGGTGATCATGCACAACGCGGTGTTTCGAGTGAGGACCCTTCCGGCTTTTGTGCTTCCGTACGCGTGGATTCCCGCGACTCGCAAAGAGCGCAAGTCGGGTTTCCTGCTGCCAAGCACGGGCAACTCGAATCAAAAAGGCCGGACGCTCAAGATCGCTTATTACCAAACGCTGGGGGAATCCGCTGACATCACGTTTCGAGGCGACATCTACACTCAACGCGGAATAGGAATGGGCGCGGAGTTTCGAGCGCAGACCGATGAGAAATCATACTTAAGGCTCGGTGTGTTCTCGGTGAAGGACCGGCTGTTCGGGCCGGCCGGCGAGAGTCAGGGCGGCACCGCTTTCATTGGGGAAGGCGTGCAGCATCTTGGGCACGGCTGGCTTGCGGTAGGAAATGTTTCATTAGTCACAAGCCTCGCGTTTCGCCAGGTGTTTTCCGACGACATTGCCCAGGTCATCGATCCGCGACGCGAATCTACTTTTTATGCGAACAACAACACAAACGGATTCAGCTTCAATTTCTTGGCTTCAAACGAAACGACGACGCTCTTCACTTTGAGCCGCAACCCCGCGACGCCGAGCGCCGGCACCAGCATCGACGTCAAGGTTCGCCAGGCGCCGGAGATCAACATAAGCATGTATCCGCGCCGCCTGTTCGACAACACGCCGATCTATTTTTCGTTTGACTCGAGTGTCGGTGCGCTCAAGAAGGAGGAAACGGTCGGCACGAGCGTTGTGCTGGTTACTCCGGCAGCGGTTCAGCGATTCGACTTTCAACCGAAGATCACGGTCCCGCTTGCGACCGTAGCCGGGATCGCGATCACGCCAAGCCTCGCTCTGCGCGAAACGTTTTACAACGCCAGCATCGATCCGAGCGTGCAGGCGTTCGATGCCGACAAGTTCACGTTAGATCCTGCAGACCCGCGACTGAATCCGAGCCGAACCGAGTTCCAGCCTGGACTGAAGCTGTTCGACCGCAATGTTCTCGATCCCATAAGTTCGAAAGACATCTCGCGTCATTACGCCGAGCTCGCGGTGGACATCAGACCGCCATCGCTGGAGAAGACCTACACTAACAATGATGGCACTGAACGATTCAAGCACGTGATTGAGCCTTACATTACATATCGATTGATAAGCGGCATCGGCGATCAGTTCAACAAGATCATCCGCTTCGATGATATCGATGCGGTGGCAAACACTAATGAGTTCGAGTACGCGATTGTCAATCGTTTCTTCACCAGGCAGCTTTCTTCTGACCTAATGAGGAGGCGCCGGAAGGGACCGCGCATTATACCGAATATGACCCCGGTGAAGCCGGGCGAGAAAGACAAGATCGACGGCGACAATGAGCCGCCTGCTGAACCGGCTGCCGTGAAACCAGAGCCTGCTGCGAAGGCGGAAGCTCCTGCTCCCGGGCAAAAGGACCAGGCCAAACCGGAGGAACCCCAAACAATCGAAACGAAGCCAAAGCTTGAGACTGGTCAGCAAGCTGAGATGAACTCTAAGGATCGCGCTGCGAGCCAGAGGGAGGAAGCGGCCTTGCGCGGGCGCAAAGGCAAACATCCGACCGACGCGACTGACGCTCTCGCCGGCGACGACGAGAACGCGACAACACAGGCTTATGAAGTGTTGACCGTAAGGGTCGCGCAAAAATATTTCTTTGATCGTAACTTTGGTGGCGCCTTGATTCCTGGTCAACGCAACCAGTTTTATCCGATAAGTACTTTGTCGGGGTTCACATTCGGTGGTAGCGCACGAAGCTTCTCGCCAGTGAACGTTGCGGCTCGTTACCGGCCGCTGTCATCGGTCTATGCCGATCTGCGGATGGATGTGGGAACCGACGACGGAATGGTTCGCAACATTACAATTGGCGGCGGAGTGCGGAGGGACAAATGGTCCGTTTCCGCGGACTATTATCTGTCCCGTCAGATCAAGCTCCAGCCAAACGGATTTGAGGCGGGTACCTTCCCGGGAGATCAGGTGGGAACAACGATTCAGCTTGGCGATGAGTTGCGTGGGCTCTACGGAGGGGCGCGCATCAATTACGATTTCACGAACAGGTTTGTCACCGACACACAGGTTTCGCAAGGGCGGCTCATGAACTCGCGAAGCTACATCGGCTACGGGTGGGATTGCTGCGGAGTTCAGTTCAACTACAACACGTTCAAAGCTGGGCTGCGCAACGAAAGCGCGTGGTCGTTCTCGTTCTCGCTCGCGGGACTCGGAAGCTACGGCACGGATCAGTTCTCGCAATTGGGAGGAGGGCAGGGCGCTCGCAAGCGCGGCAAGCGCTCTGGCGGTTATGACGATTACTTTCAATAAGAAGAGGTTCGTAGTCAGAAGTCCGTAATCCGAGGCTCATCCGGATTTCATTACCAACCAACGGACTACAGACCACAGACCACGGACTTCCTACCAATCATGAAAGTAAAACGAACTGAAACGGGATTTCTTGCAGTCTTGGATGCCGGAGATGAGCTCATCTATTCTCTTAAGCGAATCGCCGTGTCGGAGCGCATAGGCATGGCCTCGATCCAGGGGATAGGAGCCGTGCGCGAGGCTGTCCTTGGTTATCTCGACCTCGATCAAAGGCAGTACCTTACGCGCCAATTCGGATCAGCGTCGATGGAGCTTGTGTCGCTGCTCGGCAACATGGCGCGGCTCGAAGGCGAACCGATTGTTCATTGCCACGTTGTTTTGGGCGACCGCGAGATGCGGACATTCGGCGGGCATTTGTTTGAGGCGACCGCGTCCGTCACGGTCGAGATTTTCGTGCGCGTGTTCGAGGGAGAAGTGTCGCGCCAGTTCGCCCCAAACTTCGGCGCGAACCTGCTTACGATCTGAACCCAGTTGTTGCGAGTCTCGGAGCTCGAACAATCGACTTGACGAGCAGCAGCTTCGACCCTCTCACTCGACGGCTAGCAGGAAAGGCTGCGAAGCTAGCCCACCCGGATTTACTATCTTGATTTCGTGAGTCCCGCGCACGAGCACAATCGGCTTTACCATGAATGCCCCGTCGGTTGGCGCCGCTGAAACTTGACTGCCGTCCACTAACAAGATCGCTGCCGGGTTCAACCTTTGCCCTTCTACGATGAGTTTCTTTCCGCCTTTGTACTTGACTCTGGTGATCGCCGGTATTGTTGCCGGATCGACCAGGTTGATCTGTACGTTTGCGGCCGCGCTCCCCAAGCCCTGATCGCGAACGGCGACGGTGAATGTGAATAGACCCGCGACCGCTGGCACTCCTGAGATCAAACCCGTGGTTGAATTGAGGGTCAAGCCGGCGGGAAACGCTCCCGACGTGACCGACCATATGTAGGCGGGGATGCCCCCGGTTGCGGTCAGTTGGTAGCTCAACGATGATCCCATTAGCCCGTTGAGCGCGGGGACATTTCCCATCGCGAGCGGCTGCGGCGCTACCGTTATTGTGAGAAGCTTGCTGGCCGTGTGAGAGTCAGCATCCGTCGCAGTCACCGTGAAACCGAAATCCCCGATCGCGCTGGGGGTGCCCGATATGAATCCAGTAGCGGAGGCGAGGCTGAGTCCGCCCGGCAATGCGCCTGAAGTAACCGCCCACGTGTAAGGGGGCTTACCGCCCATCGCGGTCACCAGTTGACTGAAGGCCGCTCCTCTTATGGCGGTCGGAATAATGCCCGTGGTGATAGTCACCGGCGGTGCAGCTACGGTGATCGTCAAGGACTTCTGCGCGGTCTTAGACGCCGAATCAGTGACCTGCACCGTCACGGTATAGGTGCCGGAGGCGGCCGGCGTTCCGGTGATAGCGCCGGTGCTCGGATTCAAGATGACCCCCGAAGGAAGCGCGCCCGACGCGAGCTGCCAACTGTATGGCGGCGTGCCTCCTGTTGCTGTGAATGTCGCGCTCAGAGGTGTCCCAGTCACCGCTGCCAGAGTCGAAGGACCGTTAATGACCGGCGGTTGACTTGGTGGCGGACCGCCATCGCCCACTACAATGCTGACGTTCGTGGACATCTCGCCAAAGAAGCCGACGCCTTGCTGATATAGCTGCCATTGAAAATCATATGTGCCGGAGCGGCTGGGCGCGTACGCGATGAACAACAGCTCCATTTGCTCGCCCGGCGCGACCGGGCTGCTGATCCATGCCACTTGATTGCCGCCCCAGGTTACGTTATTGGCGGGATTCTGAGAAATAATCGCGAATCCCCCGGAGCCGTCCCAGGGCATCGAACCGGTATTCATCCATCTGAGTGTAATGTAAAATCCCTGGCTGGGTTGAAGCGTTGTCTGTACATCTTGCGATACGAAGTGGGAATCGTAGCCGGTGGCCGGGGTTATGACTATGATCTGAAGATCCTTCTGCACCGACGCGCCCTGAGCGTCGGTAACTTTAACCGTGAAGTTCGATGTTCCTGCCGCCGTGGGCGTGCCGCCGATGAGGCCATTCGATGCCATTGTAAGTCCATCAGGCAGCGACCCCGAAAAAAGACTCCAACTGTAAGGAAGCGTACCTCCCGATGCGATGAGCTGCCTTGTGAATGCGCTTCCAACGGTAGCCGTTCCTAGAGGCGAAGTGCTGACAATCGTAAGCGGACCTGGGCCTCCTCCTTGCGAAGGGTAGATAAAAGTGATTCCGTTTATGTCGTCTTGCCGGAGCGACGCACCACGGCCGTCAAAGTGCGCTACCCAATACATCGTCGCGGCCTGATCGCTTGGCGAAGGCGTGCCCGGAAAACTCGAATCCCAGGAATGATGCAATCCCAATGCGTGGCCCATCTCGTGGGTGATGATCTCCTGGAGCTTGACATGATCGCTAAAGTAGCAGGACGCAAAAGGGTTGAAAGTGAGATTAGCTTCGATCGCTTTATAAAAGCTTACGCCGTTTACCACTCTGGTTTGGGAACTGTCGTAGTTCGCGATACTCGTGATTGCAAGAATCCCTGAGCTGCAGGGCCCGGTTCCACTGAAATAGCCGTCACAGTTGTTGAAGGATATCGTGTTCTCGCCATCGAGCCCGAAAAGACCGCAGCCGGTGGTCGTGCCACCATCCGTCACGCGCAGCGAGCAGCCCTGAACGCTCGACCATGCATTCGTTGCCGCCACGACGTCATTCTCCACCTGAGGAGGAGCAGTATCGGTATTAACCTTGAACACAACCGACTGGCCATTATCAGCTTCGAACCAGCGGGTCGGAGGATTCCATAAATGATATTGAGGCTCGAGGTCGCCTTTTTGAGCGCTTCGAGCGTAACCGGCAGGTTGATCGAGTACTGGAATGCCGCGGTAAGCCTCGCGGTCGAACTGCCGCGCAGCCGCGCGATTCGCTCCGAGCCTTTGGCGTACCATTTCCGTGTAAGCTGATAACTCCATGCGGTTGGTGATAGCTCCTCGACTCGACTGGTCGAGCACTTGTACGCCGGTCTCCGCAACGTTTCGAATGGCAAACAGTTTGCCGCTATTAGGGTCTCTGACGACAGCAAACTTCCCCAACAACATTTGATGAACGCGAAGACTTCCGTCGCGCCAGGTGTCAAGATAGAGAATGACATCCTCGCCGGTTGAGAATTCCGGAGTGCCGAACACCACCGTGCCTCTGGTCCCGTATTGCCCCCCGGGCTCCTTGAGCACTATTTTGCGCTGGGTTATTTGTCCTTTGAGTACTTCCTGGACCTTGAATGTTATGTACGTATATATGGAGTCTTGTTTCTCATCCAGACCGCTTTCAATTGCGAGCACTTTTCCCCGCACGATGGCTCGCGCCCTGATGACCATCTCGTCGTCGGTCGGTATAACGAAGGTGGACGCTCGGACGGATGCGGCAAAGCAAAGCAGAATGCAAATCGCCAGCAGTCTTGTGCCGGCTTTACCCGATATTGGCATGTTTCCTCACATCAGGGGGCGTCGCTGAGAAGTCACCGACGAGAGAACCTACGTCTGAATACTGCCTGCGGTCTGGGGAAACTCAATAGCGTCGGGGGACCGATGGGAGTTCGAACCCAATCACCGAAGATGACAACGAAACGCTACTGCATCCCGGCCAATAAAATACTCGCGAAGCTCAATCGTGTCAATGTAATAATCCGATCCGATATTTAAGGTGTTCTGATCTTTGCTCCCCCAAAGATCGACGTCGCATCGATGTGCAATCGTCGCGCGGCTACCGCGTAACCTGGAGATTCGTATTGGTTCACGGTGAAGATTCCGCTGCTGAGGTTGCGACCTCGCACGTTGACCCCACCGAAAATCGAAATGCCCGTCACCCTTACCGCGACATCGTCGGGCACAAGAATATCTGTTCCGCCGAATACTGAAACGACGTTGATTCTTGTTTCACCTAAGGCGAGCGGCGCGGCAGCCAAATCGATTTGAGTTCCACCAAAGACCGCGACCGCGGTGTGCCCATTCAGGTCTCGTTCGTTTGACAGATAAGACGAGTGGAACAAGCTCAAGGTCGTTCGGTTGCCGGGCGGCGACGTGCGCAGCGCAGAAGGATCGCCTTCCTCGAGCAAGTCCGACACAATCGCGAGATTGGTACCGCAAGATCTGCAAAACCTGGAAGTACCCGCTTCAGCACCGCACTTGGGACAGAACATCGCGACCTCCGTTTCGATCTCAAGCCAGCTAATGCTACTGGGACGATGGTAAGCTGACAAGGTCAGAGGTCAGA
>JADGNW010000129.1 GCA_017883315.1 Blastocatellia bacterium
CGCGAGCCTGGCTGGTCAATCATCTTCGGCCTCGCAAGCTGCTTCGTTTGCCATTGATATTTCACTCTTACGAATTGCTTGCCGCGATCGCGATGATGACTGTTTATCTGCGCACACCATTCTTAATCGGTGTGTTGTCAGGCTACGTGCTGCACTTGTCGCTCGATATGCTGCGTCATCATCGCGAGTTTTGTTCGCCTCTCTTTTATTTATTCTCGTACAGACTGTCTCACGGTTTTCGTCGCGATCAGTTGATCAAACCGGATTATCTGTAGCGAAGAGCCGGACTGCAGCAGCGGCAAAGTTAGTAATTGTCAGTGGCGCAGACTTCGCCTATAATCGCCCTTCATCGTGGCCACTCAGATAAACAAACGCGACCTGCCCTGGGTTGCTTTCATAGCCGTGTCCTTTGTCGTTGGTATCGCCGTTTCATGGGAGCGGTGGGGCAACCCGCTTGTTGACTGCGGACGCGAGATGAATCAACCGCTCCGCCTGGTCCGCGGTGAAATGTTGTATTCGGAAGTGCGGCACATCTACGGTCCGCTTTCTCCTTATTTCAATGCGGCGCTCTATCGGGTTTTTGGGCCGTCGCTTGGCGTGCTGTACGCTGACGGCATCCTGACTGCGATTGTGATTCTCGCGTTGGTCTACTGGCTCTCACGCAGGTTGATGGGACGCGCGGCATCGACGGCAGCTA
The DNA here is from genome assembly GCA_017883315.1 of Blastocatellia bacterium. Taxonomy (GTDB): domain Bacteria; phylum Acidobacteriota; class Blastocatellia; order UBA7656; family UBA7656; genus Onstottus_A. The sequence goes on from JADGNW010000129.1 coordinate 698, forward strand.
CGCTGAGCGTGATGTGGCTGTGCGCTTTCAAGCAAGCCGGCAATTATGTTTTGCCTTACTCTTATGCAGCGCTTCACGGGTGCGCGCTTGGGCTGGCGACGCTGGCGTTGCTCGTCCGATTTGTGGAACTGCGCGGGGAAGAGCAAACCCCGGCGCGTGAAGACCTTGACCGGCGAGTCGCCGCGTCGTTGAGTCGCCGCGCCGCTGCGTCGTTAGTCGCGGCCGGAGCAACTGCCGGGCTGGCCACGCTGGCTAAGACGGAGATGGGGCTGGCGGCTCTTTGCGCCGGTGTAATAGCCGTGGTGCTTTCAGGCTATCCGAGTTCGCGGCGGGCGTCGATTTCGGGGGTGATTTTTATCACTCCGGCGGCGTTGCTTGTTCTGGGCGTCTATGGATACATTGGCGCGCTGGTTGGCTGGCGAACGCTCGCCGAAGAGAGTTTACTTTTTCTGCGTCACCTGCCTCCGGATCTGGTTTATTTCAATAAACGTGTATCCGGTTTCGATCAGCCGCTGCAGTCGATAATTCAAATGTTCGGAGCGGCCGCGCGGCTCGCGGCGCTTGCGGTCACCATCGGGGCAGTGAGCTTGCTATTCACGAGGCGACGAAAGGGTCCCGCGCCCGCGCGCGTTTCGATCGCGGATCTCAGCGTGAGCGATGCCGGCCGAGCGAGCACCGGCCAGATCTGGTTATTACTTGCTGCATCGATATTGGTCTTCGTGTTGATACCGTTTGCCGGCTCGCTGGCCTGGGAAACAGGTCCTTATCTGGCGATGCCGCTTCTGCTGCTCGGCCTGCTGGGGCTGGAATTCGCTCGACATCGAAAGCAGATTTCAAACGGGGTAATCAACACGCGGACGATAGTCCTTCTGACCGTTTCGGTTTACGCGCTTGCGAGCCTCGCTCGCGTGATTCTGAGAGTGCGCAGCGGCGGGGCTTACAGCTCATACTTGTTGCCGGCGTCGGTCATCATTTTCACGTATGCCTGGGCACATCCATTTGCCGACCTGTTTCGCGAGAGTAGCACTCGAAGCCTCGCGCGAAACATTGCTGTCGGGTTGATACTGGCCGACGCGGTGTTGACGGCGGGCCTGCTCTCTTATCGGTACCGCGACAAGAACACTTACCTCTTGAAAACCGACAGAGGAACAATGATCACGGTTCCTGATTTGGGCCAATCGATGGACGAGGCGATTCACTTCATCAAACGCGAGACGACAGTTGGCGAGCCGGTAGCGGTGATGCCCGAAGGCTCGTCGCTCGACTTTTTCACAGATCGGGTCAACCCGTTGAGAGAAGAAATCACGACGCCGGGCTACCTTGATCTCGAGGGTGAGCAGCGAGCGATCAACCAACTCAAACAGTCCAACACGAGATTTGTCCTGGTGACGAATCGACCGACCTCGGAGTTTGGCCCGAAAGTATTCGGGCAGGACTATTGTCAGGTGCTGATGCAATGGATCGAACAGAACTTCGAAGAGTGCGCGATCTTCGGACCAGATCATGATCCGAACCTGCAGATCGGAGACAAGACATTCTTCATTCGAGCTTACCGAAAGCGGAACGCGTCCCCGGGAGCGCAGGCATCCTTGCCTGCTGGTTCTCACGCGGCGCTCAATTTGCCGCGGAGCAGGCAAGGATACCTGCGCTCCCAGGACGCGCGAGACCTCAATCCTCGCCGTCGGCTGAAGGTATCTTAATGCGTTTCTCCCTGGCCGTTTCGATTGCGTCCTCATAACCGGCATCAGCATGCCGAGCTACACCAATACCAGGATCGTTGGTCAACACTCGATTCAATCGTCGAGCGCCGTCTTCCGTTCCGTCTGCCACGGTTACTTGCCCCGCGTGAAGCGAATAACCGATCCCGACTCCTCCGCCGTTGTGAATTGAAACCCAGCTCGCCCCGGATGCTGTATTCAACATTGCATTTAACAGCGGCCAGTCGGCGATCGCATCTGAACCGTCTCGCATCGCTTCAGTCTCACGATAGGGCGACGCAACCGATCCCGTATCGAGATGATCGCGCCCGATGACTATCGGCGCGTCAAGCTTGCCGGTTCGAACCATGTCGTTCATCGCTTCGCCAAACGCAGCGCGCTCGCCGTACCCGAGCCAGCATATTCGCGCGGGCAAACCCTGAAACTTTACGCGCTCGCTCGCCAGCTTCAGCCAGCGCGACAGCACCTGATCGTCAGGAAAGAGTTCGAGCGCAAGATTGTCGGTCTTGCGAATGTCTTCCGGGTTACCTGAAAGCGCGACCCAGCGAAACGGTCCGCGGCCCTGGCAGAATAGCGGCCGAATATACTCGGGCACGAAGCCGGGGATTTCGAACGCGTCTTCCAATCCGGCTTGCTTCGCCTGAGCGCGTATGTTGTTTCCATAATCAAAAGTCACCGCGCCTTTACGCTTCAACTCGAGCATCGCGCCGACGTGAGTCGCCATGGCCTTGATCGATCGGCGAATGTACTCATCAGGATTGTCGCGCCTGAGCATAGCGGCTTCTTCAAGACTGATGCCGTTGGGCACATAACCATTCAACGCATCGTGCGCGCTTGTTTGATCGGTCAGGATGTCAGGCACAATCTCTCGCCTGGCAAGCTCGGGTATGACGTCCGCGCAGTTGCCAACTAACCCGACGGAGATCGCTTCACCTTTCGAGCGGGCTTCGTTGATGATGCCGAGCGCGGCGTCGAGGTCAGTCGCGATTTGATCGCAGTAGCCAGTTTTGAGTCGCTTCTCGATGCGAGCCCGATCGACATCGACGCCAAGAAAACATGCGCCGTTCATCGTAGCTGCAAGCGATTGAGCGCCGCCCATTCCGCCCATCCCACCCGACACGATCAGCTTGCCTTCGAGTGATCCGCCGAAGTGCTTTGCAGCAGCCGCCGCGAATGTTTCGAAGGTTCCCTGGACGATTCCCTGGCTGCCGATGTAGATCCACGAACCGGCGGTCATCTGCCCGTACATCGTCAGCCCGAGCCGCTCGAGCCGATTAAACTCATTCCAATTCGACCACTGGCCAACGAGGTTCGCGTTAGCGATTAAGACTCGCGGCGCGTACTCGTGTGTTCTGAAAACTCCGACAGGCTTGCCGGATTGAATCAGCAGAGTCTCGTCATTCTCAAGCTCACGCAACGAACGAACGATTGCGTCAAAGCATCGCCAGTTGCGCGCGGCCTTGCCCGTGCCACCATAGACGATCAACTCGTCGGGCTTTTCAGCGACGTCCGGGTCCAAATTGTTCATCAGCATCCGCAGCGCGGCTTCCTGATGCCAGCCTTTGCAACTGATCTCACGGCCACGCGGCGCTGTTATTTTTCTGGCTCGACTCATCGCTTCACTATAGCGCTACTGATTTTGAAATGTGAGGCTGATTGAACATATTCTGTTGATGAGAGCAGGCGTACTAGCGGGAAAGAATATTAGCACAGCCCGCTTGCTCGAAAGAACTCAACGGCTTTTGGCGAAGTTGCATTATGCCCCGGCCGGGTTATTGCTTCCTGCGTGCGGTTGATAGTATTGTTGGCCGTGACGTAGCATTGATACTGAAAATCGCGCGAAGAAGTTCGGGAGCCCCATTCCCGGTCGCGCGTTTAAGAAGACTGAGCAGAAGAGGTCGAACATGGTAAGGTCCGCTGTCCCCTTTCAGAATTCCAGGTTGTTCACGTACGTCATTGCCGCGATCGCGATGTCCGGCTACGACGCGGTTGCCACGATGCAGCACATCGGTCGCGGAGTAGCGGCCGAGGGCAACCCGCTCATGGCTTCGCTGATTCATCAAAACGCCGTGTTGTTTTTCCTGGTGAAGATGAGCGTCACTGCGTTCGGATTGCTGATCTGCTACAACTTCTCACACCTGCGAACCGCGCGACTGGGCATAAAGCTCGTGGTTGGGATTTATCTTTGCCTGTGTGTGTATCACGGGATGATTCTGATGTTGGGGTGAGAGCCCTTCAAGAAACTGAAGCCCTCTGCTTCCATCATACGGTGAAGGTCACGTCTTCGTAGATCTCGGCTAGTGACAATGTGCAGCCAATCGAGTTGAGCACGATCTCGGCGGTCATATCTGTTATTTCTTCGCGCTCCCATCGCCCGTCCAACTGCCGAACGTAGTGAGTTACGTGCGGCGCGTCCTGGGCAATCAGCAGATACTCGCAGAAACTTTCAATCGCCTTGTACGCGGCGAATTTTTCATTGTGATCTCGTATCGAAGATGTCGGCGAGAGCACTTCAACGATCAGTGTAGGGTTGACCAGGGCGTCGACGCCGCGAATGTGCTCGAACTTCAACTCGCCGCAACCGACCGTCGCGTCGGGGTAGCGGTAAGGGAAGAGCGTTGGTGTCTTAACCGGCAGCTCGGATGTAAAGGCTCGGCAGGACCCACCGTTTAATTTCAATCTAAGTCTGTAATGCACGTTGCCATCGATCTGGGTGTGCTCCTTGCTGCCGCCGCTCATGCACACGATCTCGCCGTCCCAGTACTCGTACCGCACGTGGCCGGCATTCTCGAGCGCGAAATATTCATCCGGCGAATAGAAATGTCGGGGAGCGTCTTTGGGGTTCGTAGCCATTTTCTCGTTACGGTGAAGCTACCGGCAGTATATCACGCCATTGATCACACTTCACCGAGACCTCGAACAACCGGGACCAACGATTCAATGTAGCCCGATAACGGTGTGTCGCGCTCGAGTGGGGGGACAACATCCCGCACGCGTGAGTATGCCTCAGCCAGTCGAGGACCGGGCTTGAGCGGTTTCACAAACTCCAATCCCTGCGCCGCACACATCAACTCGATGGCGAGAATCATCTCGACGTTCTTAACGATTTGAGCGAACTTCAATGCCGAAGTCATGCCCATGCTGACGTGATCTTCCTTGTTGCCCGAGGTCGGCAGGTTGGTTACCGAAGCAGGATGCGCAAGCACGCTGTTCTCCGCGATAAGCGACACCGCTACGACTTGTGCGATCATCATTCCAGAGTTCATTCCAGGATTGGCAGTGAGGAAGGCAGGCAGACCCGACAGGTCCGGATTGACCAGCCGTTCAACTCGACGTTCGGATATCGTGCCAAGATCGGCGATCGCGATCGCAGCGTAATCGAGCGTCAATGCGATCGGCTCGCCGTGAAAGTTGCCGCCCGACAGCACTTCACCTGCTTCGGGAAAGATCAACGGATTGTCTGTCGCGCTGTTGATTTCGATTTCCAGTATGCGACGCGCGTGAGAGAGAGAATCGCGCACCGCTCCGTGCACCTGGGGCATGCACCTGATCGCATAAGCGTCCTGCACTCGAGGGTCGACGCCGTGGTCGCGATGCGACTCGCGAATCTCACTGCCTTCGATTAGCTCGCGCAACCGACGTGCGCTCTTGATCTGCCCAGGATGGGGGCGAACAGCATGAATCTTGTGATCGAAAGCGACCGGCGTCCCCTTGAGGGCCTCGAGCGACATCGCGCCCGTTACGTCAGCCGCATCGGCGAGGCGCTCCGCATCAAGCAGTGCCAGTCCGCCGACAGCGGTCATCGCTTGCGTGCCGTTCAGGAGCGCGAGTCCTTCTTTCGCTTCCAGCGTGAGCGCTGATATGCCGGCAGCCGCGAGCGCTCCGCCGCCGTTCATGCGTTTGGCTCGATAAACGGCTTCCCCCTCGCCGATGACAACAAGCGCAAGATGAGCTAACGGCGCCAGGTCGCCGGATGCTCCAACCGAGCCGCGAGAGGGAATCACGGGGTGCACTCGCGCATTGAGCATCGCAAGCAACGTCTCGATTACTTCGAAGCGGCAGCCTGAATAACCCTTCGAAAGCACGTTTGCGCGCTGAAGCATCATCGCGCGAACGGCTCGTTCTGGAAGAGGCTCGCCGACACCGCACGAGTGCGAGCGAACGAGATTGACTTGAAGCTCGCGAAGCTTCTCGTGAGGAATTGTGACGTCTGCAAGCGCGCCGAAGCCGGTGTTGATGCCGTAGACGACTTCGCCTCGTGCGACGATTTCTTCAACGAAGGCGCGCGCTCGGGCGATGCGGCTTCTCGCACCGTCAGCGAGCGACACTTCCGCACCGTCCGCGACGGCGGCGGTTTGTTCAAGCGTAAGCGATGCGCCGTCAATCTCTATCATGTTTCGCAAGCGTATTTGAGCGAATGTGAGAAGTCAATTCATAGTAAAACCGGAATGGACGGCTCCGGCCTCAAACTGCATTCAAGAAAGAACACGCCGCCAAAATCAGTTGCTGCGCGAAAACTTTCGTTGAAGTATAATAAGCGTGATCCATTCGAACGCAACCTTATGTTACTATCAAATTCGAGAGCAGCATCACAAACAATTGGCACGTAACCTTCGCACCGAAATGTGGCCCAGGCGGCGAAAAGAAAAGATGGACGAGTACATAGTCGCGGCGGCTGAGTCCGTCGTGATACCGATGGGGCAGGGCGATCTCAACGAATGCTGGCGCCTCGATCAACGCTGCTTCTCGGATGGCGAAGCTTACGACCGTGAAACGATCCGCTACCTTCTGGCCCACGTTCAATCGGTTTGCCACAAAATAGTTTCGCCGACCGACGAGATGATGGCTTTTGTAGTCGGAATGATCGAGCCGGACAACACCGGGCACGTCGTGGCGCTGGGAGTTGCTCCCGAACATCGAAGGCTAGGGCACGGTCAACACTTGATGTACGAGGTGGAGCAGGGCTTTCTTCGGCGCGGCGTATCGACCGTTCGCCTGGAAGTGCGGACCTCGAACGCCGCAGCGCAGCGTCTCTATCTTAATCTTGGCTACAAGATTGTCCGACGTATGGCGCGTTACTATACCAGCGGTGATGACGGCTACTTAATGGTTAAGAGTCTCTTGTGATGACATGTAGGGGCGGCTCTCCGTGGCCGCCCCTACATGCTATTACAATCAAGTGGGAACAACTACCTCGACTTCAACTCCTCGACGAGCTTCGGCGATACGCGCGGCGGATTGGCGTGGAACTGCGAGCTCCAATAACCCGGCGCTGCCGAAATAGGCGAATAACTCGTTTTGATTTGCTTCGGCGAAATGCGTCAGCACCCGCAGGTTCTCGTGCTTGCCTATCCGAACGCGGGCTCCGGCCCGAATTCGTTCTTCGGTCAACTCCGACGGCGTGATGTTGGTGATCAAATTGCCGAAGCGATCTACGTGAAGTACGGTTCCTCGGATCTGTTGCTCAGATAAGACAACAGGCGCCGGAATGTTGAAACGCACCGAATCGCTGATTCCTACGCCCATCATTCTCCAGTCCACGAGCTTCGAAGCGTAAGCCGCGCACGGCGCAAAGATATCGCGGCCGTGAAAGGTGCTTGAAACCGGTTGCCGGAAATAGTGCTCGGTTGTGAGATGAACAATTCGATTTACGTCAGGGCGCTGATAAATGTAGCTGAAAACACCATTGTCCGGACCGATGAATCTATAGTTGTCGGTCATCACCATTATCGGGCGGCGTGCTGACCCAACGCCCGGATCAACAACTACCAGGTGAATGGTGTTCGTCGGAAAGTCGGCGTAACAACACATCAGGGTGAACGCAGCAGCGTAGATATCGTGCGGCGGGATCGAGTGCGTGAGATCTACAATTTCGGCCTCCGGATTGATTGAATAGATCACACCTTTCATCGCCGCGACAAAGTAGTCCGCCTCACCGAAGTCGGTGGTCAGCGTTATGAGTGCCTTCTTCTCGGCCATCGATTTACTCCGCGAGCACCGTTGCGATCGTCATTCTATAGCAGGTCGAGCAGCTTCCTGTCTTGTGCGTAAGTCAACTTTCGAGAAGCCTCGCCAAGCTCGACCCACTCGGCGAGATCAACCTCGTCGCCCGGGACTTTGATGCGGCGATTCAATCGTTCCATCAGGAAGTAGTGAACAGTCTTTGGCTTGAGCCGGCCTTTGTGACGCGTTCGATAGAGATAACGCCTGACTGTTAGCTTTCGAATGATGCGGCACTTGAGCCCCGTCTCCTCTCTTACTTCGCGAAGCGCGGCCTCTTCAATGGTCTCGCCCGGATCGAGCTTACCTTTCGGGAAAGACCAGTCGTCGTACCGCGGACGGTGCACCAGCAGCACTCGCCGCGAATCGTTGCTCTCGTCAATGATGACTCCGCCTGCTGCCAATATCTGTTTTTCCACCACCACAGAGATTAAACACAAAGTCACGAAGTCACAAAGGATTTATATCTGTAGGGGCGGCCCTCCGTGGCCGCCCCTCGTTGCTTGGGAGTGATCTGTGCGACGCAATGAGGCCGGCCACGGAGGGTCGCCCCTACGGTTCCGCCTGGCTCCTTTGACACCATCAAAGCGCGCAGTCTACCCTGTGTGGCATATGAGTAAAGATGGAATCTCTGCAGTCGGCAATACGCCCGCAGAGCCTGCGATTCGCGTGGTGTTGATGCCCAAGGACACCAACGCTCACGGAACCATTTTCGGCGGCGTCATCCTGAGCTACATCGACATCGCCGCCGCCATCGAAGCGCGCAAGCATACGCTGAAGAAGATAGTCACAAAGGCCATGCACGAAGCCGTGTTCGTCGCGCCCGTCTTTGTCGGCGATCTCGTCAGCTTCTACACTGAACTGGTGCGGATAGGACGGACGTCGATCACTATCCGAGTGCTGGTAGAAGCTGATCGGATCGCGCATCCCGGCGAACGCGCGAGGGTCACCGAAGCGGAAGTAGTCTATGTCGCAATCGGTGAGGACCGTCGCCCAACCCCGATTCGAGATGAAGTCTGATCCCGCGTGTTTTCGACACCCCCGGTGTTAGAGAGACGCCGGTTAATCTGGATTGTCTACTTCACCATTTGGACAGAGATCAGGAGCGAATCAACGTCATTGACTTTTCTGTTCTCAAGCCGAAGCTTATAGGTGTTCACCGACTGCTCGAAGACGCTCCTCTTTCCAAGATAGGTCAGATAACCAGCGGTGGGCGCCGGCGGGATCTTTGAAGGCGGGCGGCCAGTGATTATCGTCTGGCCCTCATGCGCAGCCGGGAACTCGATTTCGTTGGCGAGGTCTGCTATGGCCTGCTGATTCTCTTTCGGGATTGCCGAGCGAAGTAGACTTTTAGCGATGTCGCGCGCAAATACCCCATTGGTTTTGTGGTCTACAAATGATCGGGCAAGGCTCAGGTCAAGTCCGACTATGCGATTGTTTGTGTCAAGCGTCACATAAACTGATACGAGCTCGCGGAACTCACCCGCCTCCGGCTTGAAGGTCAGAGCGAGTGTCTTCTCCAAAGCCACTGCCGCGCCCGTTTCTTTCAAATGGAAGAATGTGAAGAAATCAGACCGCTTTGCCTCTTCGAGCGGACTGCCCAAAAGGCTCTCGATCGGATAATGAGAGGAGAACGACAATAACATGATCAGTACTGGGAGCATTGCGACTTCCTCCTATCGCTATCAGTGGGAATTAGATTCGCGGGAGTATAGCACTGGTATTGCGACAAGGAACAGCAGTCTTCGCCCGCGCGTATGAACTACGTGGTCGTCGCAGTCTGAAACGCGTAGAATTGACCAAGGAGCACAGCAATGTCCAGCAAGCTTGATGAATTGAGACGGCGGGCTGAAGAAGCCGCTCGCCAGCTAGACGAAAAATTCGAGATCAGATCGAAGCTCGATCAGGGTGCGCGCGCCGCAACCGGCGCGCTGCGCAAAGGCGCCGAGGCCGCTTCATCGACGATCGATGCCGCACGCGAAGAGGTGTCCCGGCTCGACCGCGAACACCGGGTAAGCGAGCGCGTAACTGACAGCGCCCGCCGGGCTGCCGACACCGCAGACGACTTGCTGCGGCGTTCGGGCATTAAGGAGAAAGCCGCCGAAGCCGCAAGCGGCGCTTCGCAAAAAGCAAGCGAAGTCGTGGACGACGCTAAACAAACAGCGTCTGATCTGTTTGGCGACGCACGGCGCTTCTACGACAACGCAAGCGGGGCTGCAAGAGCCAGCGCGTCCGCCGCGCGGTTGCCGTCTTCGCTGATCAGCACTCTCGCAAGCGCGCGCAGGTGGGCGAAGAGAAATCCCGGCAACGCTGCTGTTGTGTCGCTCGCTTTTATTGCCGGCACTCGCGCGGGCTCAGCGTTTTCATCGCTGGACGTGGTGTTGCTTGGCGCCGGCGGCACGGGTAACTGGCTCTTTCATTCCGCGATCGCGCCTTATGCTTTGAGGAAGCTGTCAGAAAAATATGAGGCTTACTTGAAACGCCAGGACGTGTTGATCCGCGAAGGCAAACTGACGGAAGCCGAACAAGCGCATGTGAAGTTTCAACGCGACGCGGCGAAGTACGTCGGCGCTCCCTTGCTTGGGGCGTTCAGTATCGCAGCCGGAGCAGGACTCGTCGCAGAAGCAGTCACGGGCGGAGCCGTCACCGGGTTTCCAATCAACATAATTCTTGGTGGCAACCCTCTGCTCTCGAGCATCTGGCTGTTCGGCAATGGGTTGGTTTGTTTTCATACCGGCTACAAGTTCATCATGATGGCGCTCGCCGATCAGGAAGAGGTTGCTCGCGTCGTGCGTGACATCAAAGGCTTGCTTCCGGCGGAGGTAGCATAGACTTTAACCTATGCTACGTCCCAAGCCTCAAGTCAGAGTTGCTCTTCTCGGATTCGGAAATGTGGGCCGGGCATTCGCGCGCTACGTCGAAGCTAATTCTGATACAAGCCCTGTGCGAATCAACATCCGCGCGATTGCCGATAGCAGCGGCGCTCTCTTTCTAACCAACGGCCCATCGCTCGAAAGCGCTATCGCTCGCAAAGACTCGGGGTTCAGCGTGGCCGCGTTTGCACCTGAGCACTTGATTGCCGGCGCTCACGAATTCATTCGAGCGCTTCCATCGGCGGGAGTCTCCGTTCTCGTCGAAACGCTTCCGACCAACATCGTCACCGGCGAGCCCGCGCTCAGCTTAATCAAAGCAGGGCTTGAGCAGGGAACCGATGTGGTCACGGTAGACAAAGGCCCGGTGGTCCACGGACTGAATGAATTAAAAGAGGCGGCGAGTAAGAGCGGTTCGCGGCTCGGCTACAGTGGAACGACTGGTGTAACAATCCCCGACGAGATTGCCGGCGATCGAGTGCTCGAAATTCGCGGAGTTCTCAATGGCACGACCAACTACATTCTGACCGAGATGCAGCAACATCACAGGTCGTTTGATGACGCTTTAGCTACGGCCCAGGCTGAAGGAATCGCCGAACCCGATTCATCTCTCGACATTGAAGGGTGGGACACCGCGTCGAAGATTCTGATCCTGGCGAAGTCGCTGATGCAGGCGAGCAGTCGCCTCGATCAAGTATCGCGAATTGGAATTGGCCCACAGACTGAATCGCTGATCCGAGTTGCGAGAGAGAGCGGTCGCGTGGTCCGACTCGTCGGACGGGCGCGAATATGGCAACGCCGAGTTCGTGTGAGCGTCGCGCCAAAACTGATCGAGGCCGACTCACCATTCTACGGAGTCGCGGGCACGTCGAAGGCCGCGACTTTTCGAACTGAAGAACGCGGCGAGGTCCTGTCGTTGTCTCGATCGGGCCGCGATGCGATTTCGCAAACGATCCTCGACGACATAATTCGCATTTCGCTACAGGCTTGAAAGCGGAGGCCGATCGATCAAAATCAATGCCTGGTTTCAGCGGTCTTCGCGGCGGAGTGGCCGATTGGATAGAAGCCGGGTAGTTCGATTGGCAGCTTGCCCTTGAATTCGATCTCGCCGAGCACTGCTTTCAACGATGCTTCTTCAGCAGCCGGATAATATTCGTAGGCCAGCACATAGGTTGGAAGCTCAGGCACGAATGACAACAAGTAAGGACTGCCAAAGAGCACGAATGCGAAGGGTTGTTTAATTGCTGACAAATGCTTCAGCAAGTTGATCTCGCCTTCGCTCAGGTCGATCGAGCCCTTGAATGACGCGACCCGAATAAAGCCGTTGACGATCACTGCGTCTGAGAAGGTCGCGAGCTTCTTTATCAATTCAAACTCGGCTGGCGACGTCTTGTCGGTCACGTAAACGTGGATCGAATTCGGATGGCGCTTCACGAGTCCCGCGAAGAAAGTGCTGCCAGGCACTCCATCGCGCCAGCCTTCGCTGTTATCAACCATCGAGATGAAAAGCACTCTCTGTTCGGGCGAAAGCTTTAGCGGCAGAACGCTTCGAGTGTCGCGCACGAGCGTGATCGCGTTCTCGATGATTTGTTGTGCCGTGCGTTGATGCTCGGTTGTGCCGAGCGCCCTATCAAGGTTGCCGATATCGACGAAGCGATTTCGATCAAGCCCAAGCTTAGCTTTTGCAGCCAGGATTCGGCGGACAGATTCGTCGATGCGCGACTCTTTGATCTCACCTGACTCGACTGCGTGCTTGACGGCGATGAATGCCTGTTCAACGCTCGGAGGGTACAACAAGACATCGGCGCCGGCTTTGATTGCGCGCACCGCCGCTTCGCCCTCAGGGTAGTGAGCTGCGATCCCGCGCATGTTCAGCGCGTCGGTGAAGATCACGCCGTTGAACTTCAGCTCGCCGCGAAGAACGCCTGTCAGCATCTTTGGCGAGAGCGTGGCCGGAAGCCGTTCAGTCTCGATTTGAGGGAGAGCGATGTGCGCACTCATCACGCCGCCGACTCCTTCTTCTATGGCAGCTCGAAAGGGCGGAAGCTCGATCGCGTTCAGGCGCGCGCGATCGACGTCAACTACCGGAAGCTCGAGATGCGAATCCGTTGACGTATCGCCGTGCCCCGGGAAATGTTTTGCGGTCGCCATCACTCCGTGCTCTTGCGAGCCTCGTATGTACGCGCGAGCCATCAGCCCGACCTGTTTTGGATCTCCGCCGAACGAGCGGATGTTGATGATCGGATTGCGAGCGTTGTTGTTCACGTCAGCGACCGGATAGAAGTTGACTTGAACGCCGAGCGCGCGAGCTTCTTCGGCGGTGATGCGAGCGGCCCGATAGGCCATCTCAGGATTTCCGGTTGCGCCCATCGCCATCGCTCGCGGAAGCCGCGTAGCTCCGATGTAGCGAAGTCCGACACCGCCTTCAAAGTCAGCGGTGATCCACAGCGGTACCCTGGCCAGCTCTTGCAGATGGTTTATGAGCAAAGCTACACCGGCGGGTTCGTGAAGGATGTTCACCTCGCCGAGCATGTGATAACCGCCGACGTGAAACTCGGTGATGTCGCGGCGAATCTGCTGAAAGGTCTCACTGTCTTGACTCAGAAACATCCCAACCGTAGCCGGGATGATCAACTGCCCGATCTTTTCATCGAGGGTCATCGACGCGAGCGTTTGCTCGATCCAGGTTTGATCAGGTTTGGCCGGCTTCGAGGTTTCTTTCTGAGCGGCGGTTGCAGGCAGGAAAACGAAGAGGTTCGAAATGCTGAGGAGTATGAATGCGACTGCGAATCTCTTTATGAAAACCACTTGTTCTCCTTGTGGCTCGTTAGGGCTGCGCGGCTTCGGCGATAACGTCGCCCGCGTCTTGTGTGTCATCGGGAACGGATCGCCAGGTTGTTCGCCGCAGATTTCTCAAGATCACCGCGCTCGCAATGGCGCCGCCAAGCAGGAAACACGCTCCCTTTAACATCTCTCCGAAGATCAGGTATCCGATGCCGAATAGAAATGCATAGATCAAGAAGCATCCAAGAAACCAGTTCGCGAACTGCACCGCGAGTCCTCCGCTTGCGTTTGCCGGAGTGAGGCCGGCTTGTCTTGCGACTCGATTCCAACCCGGACCTTCGGGCTGCACTTTTCGATAGAAACTGACCAACTTCTCTATCGGTTCTGCGCGCGTCAGCATCGTCACGGACAGCCACACCACGGTGGTCACCGCAACCGTAACCAGCATCAAGTACGCGAAGTCCTTCGGCTGATCGCTGTCCCACTTGAGCACTAGTTGCAAGAACAGCGAGCAAGCCGCTGCCACGATCATCGCCGAGACTTCAGACCACGCGTTGATTCGCCACCAGAACCAGCGAAGCAACAGGACGGTCCCAGTGCCGGCGCCGGTCACGAGCAACAGCTTCCAAGCTGATCCGATCGATTCCAGGTAGAAGGTGACGATCAACGAGAGGATCATCAGCAATACGGTGACCAACTGTGAAGCAATAACATAATGACGCTCGCGCCCATCGCGTTTAATGAAACGGCGATAGAAATCATTGATGACGTATGACGCGCCCCAATTGAGTTGAGTGCCTATGGTCGACATATAAGCAGCCGCGAACGCAGCAAGCATGAAACCGCGCAGGTAAACAGGGAACACGTTTGGGTCCATCAATGTTCTGATGTAGCCGGTTTCTTTATCGGCGAGCTCAGGATAAAGAATCAACGAAGCCAGCGCCGTGAGTATCCAGGGCCACGGCCGCAGCGCGTAATGAGCGATGTTGAACCAGAGAGTAGCAAGGACTCCGTGACGTTCGTCTTTTGCGGAAAATATTCGTTGTGCGATATAACCACCGCCGCCGGGTTCAGCGCCCGGATACCAGCTCGCCCACCAGTTCACGGCCAGGTAAGTGAACAGAGTAATAGCCGGCATCCACACGGAGTCCAGTTCCGGAAAGAATGAAAGCCGCGAGCCGGCCTGTCCGCTCGACGCATCGAGAGCGGCGATCTTCGTTTTCAGGGCATCCATTCCGCCGACCGCGTGCACCGCCAGAATCGCGAGGACAATCACCATTCCCATCTTGAGCACGAATTGAAACAGGTCGGTAACCAGCACTCCCCACAGGCCGGAGATCGTCGTATAGAACGCTGTAAAGATCAGGATTCCGATGACGACCATCACCGCGCCTCGCTTGTTCAGGCCGAGCGTCGTCTCGAGTATCTTAACCATCGCAAGGTTGACCCAGCCCATGATGATGCAGTTGATCGGTAAGCCTAAATACAGTGCTCTGAAGCCGCGCAGAAAAGCAGCCGGCTTGCCTGAGTAGCGCAGCTCGGCAAACTCGATGTCGGTCATCACTCCGGCTCGTCTCCACAATCGGGCGTACAAGAACACGGTGAGCATTCCGCTCATCACAAAGTTCCACCAGAGCCAGTTTCCTGCGATTCCGTTCTTCGCCACGAATCCGGTCACCGCAAGCGGCGTGTCGGCGGCAAACGTGGTCGCGACCATCGATGTGCCCGCAAGCCACCACGGCACATCACGGCCCGAGAGAAAGAACTCGGTCGTGCTGCCTCGTGCTCTTCGTGCGTAGTAGATGCCGATGCCGAGATTGAACAGGAAATAGGCCGCGATAACAGACCAATCGAGAAGCGATAGTTTCACTGATTGACCTCGGGTTTAGAAACTGAGCGGCGATTCTAATGAGATGAAAGAAGGGAAGTCAATCGCGACGGGCGCTTCGATGCTAAGGCGTGAATGAACTATTCCGACGAGCGAGCGATTGCAAGGACAAACCGCCCGGTTTATCTAAGGTGCAGTCGTAAGCCTCTATGCTCCCGCTTTCACGGCGTGGCGAGGGGCTTTTGTTGCTGGTCCCTGGGCGGACAACTGTGTCTTTGCCGGAGTATGACCGCGATTAACCGAAACTTTGCTCGTTGTCTTTTTCTGAGGCGTGCCCTTTTCCAACTTAGCCAGCTTAGTCAATTTTACCTGGCACGTTGACTGGGTTCGCGCGATAGCTTGCTTAGCGTTGCGATATCCGTGCTTTTTCGGATCGGCTTCGAAGTGCGCAGGATCGGCGAGCCGATAGCGCCAGTTGAACCCATTCTTGTGCATTATGCTAACGATGCGATGGCCTTGCGGTGTCAGACGTTTCTTGCCGCGCGGGCCGGCGGCGACGCCGGAGATGTCGACGGCGAACCCGGCTTCATGAAGCGACTTCCCGGAAGGCAGCGCGTAGTAGAGTCCCGGATGCGCCTTGCGGCAGCGCGAGCTCGTCGAGCATTTGTGCAACTGCGCTTGATACTCAGATGAACGCCATACACTTGTGACCTTCGGCTTGATGCCCTCACGTTTCATCTCTCGCACGGCGGTCTTGTATTTCACCGTGATCTTGGGATCGAGGTAGTCCTTGGGATGGCAAGGAAGGTTGTTCGCTGCCTTCGCGCCCTTCTTAGGCGCGTGTCCGGTGCTAGATTTGGTAGCATTCGCGGTGCACGAACTGCAGGCTGCCGACTGGTTCTGTTGAGCTGACTTGCGAGAGGTGCGTGCCGGACTTGAATTTGCGAATGCGAAAAATGAAAGCGCGATTGTAGTGCAGACACCAAGGGATCGCCTGACCATTATGAGTTCCTGTTCTCTTTTTTCGTGCGGGCTTACTTGTAAGCCTTTCTGGGTAAGCCTTCGGGTAAGCTTGGAGGGCTGCACCGCGCACGAGATTAACTGGTAGGGGACAGTCCTCAGCAAGTATAAGACATCAGTCAAGAGTTAGGGCGCTTTGAGGAGGGTCGAGGCGTAGCAGCGACTGCAAGCGGTGTAACCTTCCGATTTCGCCTGGGGCAGCGGGATGGAATGCTTCTTCTTGATGTCCAGGAAAGTGCACCCTGACTTGTGATACATCTTGTCGCTCGGTGATACCCACACGCTTGGCTCCAACGAACTACCTAGCGATCCCGAAAGTGCCGGAATGTTCGCCCCTAGTGCTGAAGGAGGAAGCGGCGAGAGCTTCTTTGGCTTATCCTCTATCGGCGGTGTCGCAGCGGTGACTGCCGGCGCAGTAACCGCGGGTGAAGTCGGTCCCCAAACGCCGCGCATCGCCTGCATAGCTTCTCGCTCGAGCGCGCGAAAGTCATTGGCCAGCCGGGACTGCTCGGCGCCGTGCACAACTGCGAGTCCCTGTTTCACCATCTCAGCGTTGACTAACAATCCGTCGCGCGTATAGACGTACGCGAGCGTCTGACCGGAATCGTCTTTGTTGCGAGCGGATGTTGTGTCGTATTCCAGCCTCACTGCTTGCCCGAGCAGAGTCTTCTCGACATAACTAACGGCTCGTTGCCCCTGAACGCCGTAGATCTCAATGGGTGTTTTGCCATCCGGAGTTTCGATGCCAAGCATGTGCACAGGCCCAACAGTGTCCACTTCAATTGTGTCGGCTCGCAAGACTCGCGTGACGTTGTGAAAGGCGGCCGATGGATCTGAGGTCGCGGGGCGGATTGGCATACGAGTCTCCAACCCCATAGCCGGCACTGGCGCTTCCTTGCGAGTAATGTATCTCCCCAAGACAAAACCGGCTGCGAGTCCCACCACAAGAGCCAGACCGACATAAACCGCTACGTGGCGCTGATCGACGCCGATTCTCCATCTTGCCGGAGGTTCCTCTCTTTCAGGCTGGGCTGGCTTGAACTGTAACATCAGCGCACTTACCAAGTGGGAGACATTAAACTCGCGATCGAACCGTTTATCTCAACGGCGCGGGGACTACTTTCACCGGCGAAATTCTCTCACCGGGGACTGTCGCCAGTCAACAAGTACTACCGTATTCGATCGAGGCGACAAGGCAAATGGTGTGGACCAGCCCGGCCTTCACCGCTAATCTTATAGCGAGACGTTTGTTTGCACTAGATGTGATTTCACCCAATACAAAAGCCGGTTTTCAGCACTTTTTAGTTGCAACTTGGCTTGCGGTGTAGTAATCTTCGCGTCGCAGAAATCCCCTGTTTTGCTGGCTTGATCGAGGGGCGGCCAAAGCAGGGGCATCTTTTTGAAAGCCGGATGTTGAAGGCTGGATGTTGAAGGCTGGATGCGCCGCTGCAAGCGAGCGCCACTTGCTCGCCGGACTAAAATTCTCGTAACCTGTGCACAGACACAGAGACTAAATCCAGAAAGAGGAAACTAGAACTTATGGCAAACGGAAAGAAGTTAACCAAGACGCAGCTCGCGACCGAATTGGCTGAAGCGACTGGAACCAACAAGAAAACTGCGGTGGCATTCATGGAAGCGCTGAGCAGCATCGCCTATCGTGAGGCAAAGAAAGCCGGCGAGTTTACTATTCCCGGGGTCGGCAAACTGGTTAAGAAACAAACCAAGGCGCGACTCGGGCGCAATCCTGCCACCGGCGCTGAAATCAATATCCCGGCGAAGACCGTCATCAGATTCCGCGTGGCAAAGGCTGCCAAGGATGCAGTGATAGGTTCCAAGTAGTAGCCCAAGGGTTAGTTGGTTGCGGTCGCGCAGCGAGATTCTGAATGCGAAGGAAGCGCACACGTTCTGGCGCCAAGAGATCCATGACGCTAACGACCGTCGCCTTCACCGTGCCTTGATCAGCAACGCTTGAGTCAAATAATCAGCAGTAGGCAGTCATCATTTCTTATGTTGCTGCCTACTGCTTATGCCATGCAGTCCATACGATTTCGATAATCTATTCACTCCGGCAATCGGGAGCAATCAGAACATTGACCAACCTGGGAGCGCAGGCATCCCAGCCTGCTGGGTTTTAAGAGGCGTTCAATTCAAAGCCGTGCAGCCAAGGATGCCCGCGCTCCCAGGGCCAGTTAAACTCAAACGTGCAGTACAAGCAGCCCCGCTCTGTTCAAGTTGTGATCTTCTCCGAGACAAGCGCAGAGCGGCATTATCTCTTGCTGAAACGCATCGCCAGTCACGGCGGGTTCTGGCAGTCGGTCACTGGCTCGCTTGAAGGAGCGGAGACTCACCGGCAGGCTGCCGCGCGAGAAGTGCTTGAAGAAACCGGGTTCGACACGTGCGAAGAAGGCTTGATTGAACTCGGCGTGGTCAACACGTTCGAGATCGCTCCACAGTGGCGAGCAAAGTATGCGCCGGGTGTGACGCATAACGAGGAGGTGTGCTTTGCCCTTAAGGTTGAAGAGCGTGATGCGCGGCTTGATCCGCTCGAGCACGATGCTTATGCGTGGGAATCTTATGATTGCGCTGTAGAGATGCTGTACTGGGAAAGCACCCGGCGAGCATTTGCTGCGACGCAGTTGATTCGGTAATGCCGCTCATGTGCGAGACGTAAGAAAGAGATAGAGCCCGCCCGCTCCGAACAACATGTTCGGACCCCACGCCGCAAGCATAGGAGGCAACATCTCGTACCGGCCCATTTGTTCGAAGAGTCCAGTCAGGCCCCAATACGCTAACCCAATCGCGAGCCCCGCTGCTACGCCGTACAACGCGCCGCGCTTGCCGACCGAGAAGGAGAACGGCAATCCGACTAATACCATCACCAGGCAAGTAAGCGGAAAAGCTATCTTGCTCTGAAGGGCGATTCGTAAGTCGAGAACGTCGAAGCCCGAGCGCGATAGATCCGTTATCGCGCGACGCACCTCCCCAAGCGTCATCGACGACGAACCTACAGCCTCTTTCTTGAAGTACTCGGGATGCTCGGCAAGGGCCACTCGTTTTTCCTTGAAGGGTTCGAAAGCGACAAGGCGATCACCTTCAAACCGGCGCTCCCAGCCGTTTTCAAGGACCCACTCTTCGGTCGCGCTGTCCCACCAGGCCCGGCGCGCGTATAACCGGCGCGTAATGCTGAACGGCTCTCTCGAAAGATCAAGCACATTCAGTCGCGCGAACGTGTTCATCGTTGGAGCGAAGTAAGCGTAGTTGAAGATCCGTGATTCGCTCCCGAAAATCCATTTGTTGGTTGTCTGGTAGAACGTTTGCGGCGGCTCCTGTCCCTTGCGGATCATGTAGCGCAGATTGTTTTGCCTGCGATTGGTGAACGGCAGGATGTAGTCCTGATTCACGAAGACAAAACCGGACAGCAGGATTGAAGCAACCAGCGCCGGAGCGCCGAGACGAAAGATCGACTGACCGGAAGCCTTCAGAGCCACGACCTGGTTGGTCTTGTGCAGCAAACCAAACGTAATCATCACAGCTACCAGCGCCGCAATAGGCGCCACCGAGTTCAGAATCCACGGAAGCAAGAACAGCAGATAATTTGCTACCACCGTCCAATCGATGTTGTTGCGCGTGATGTAGTCGAGAAGTTGAAACAACGTGATGATCAGTATAAGCGCGGAGAGGCCTCCAAGGATGAATAGAAAGAATCGCAGCAGGTCCGACAACACAAGCCGATCCAGCAACTGAGGCAGCGCCGACCGGCGAGAGCGAGCGACCGGAGGACGGGCCACCGGGAGACCGGAAGACTGGACCGCACTCGCCCCGTCGCCCAGTCGCCCCGTCTCCCCCTCGTCCTTCCCAAGCGGCCATGCATGACGAAGGCTGCTCAAGGTAGCAAGCGGGTCCGAACCCGGCCTCCGCTGAGCAAGTGTGATCACCACTCCCACCGCCGCAAGGACGATATTCGCGAGCCACATTCCCAGCCACACGGGCACCTTGCCCGCAAGCGCCGCATGCTGACCCCACAACGCAAGCAGGTAATAAGTGATGGTGATCGCCAGTCCAAGCAACAGTCCAAATGAACGGCCGGTCCGCACGTTGCTGATTCCGAACCCCACGCCTAACAGCGCGAATACCAAACAAGCCGCCGGAAGCGCCAAACGCTTGTGAACCTCGGCGCGCCACCCGCGAGCGTCGGAATCAGCCGGACTGTAGGCGATCAAATCACTCCACCCCATCTGCTCGACCGGAAGCGCATCCTGGTCGATGCCGGTTGACTCGTTTCTCTTTTCCTCGGTCACCTCCAGCCCAATCGTCATCTCGTCGAAGCGAGCGGCAGTGTAAGGCGGCGACTGATTGCTGTTCCCTCGTTTCTTATCCTTGCGCTTGTCGGAAGAAGACCCTTGATCCGCCGCACCCGGAGCCACGGCAGGCACACCTGAAACAGGCTCTGGGAGCTGATTCTGGGGGTCGGCCTGGTCCTGGAGGGTCGGCTCACTGGTTTCAGTCTGATGCAAGGCTACGCGTTGCAGATGCATCTCGGGCATCTCGGACCGCTCGCCTTGTCTCAGTGATCCCGAGCTTGCGGTCAGGATCTTCATTTGGCTTGGTCCGTCGCTGGAGTCGGCAATAAAGATGTTGTGCCACAGGTTGTTCGCGCGGTCGATGTCCTCGATGTAGATGACTTTCTGCGGGATGCTTTCTTCAAACACTCGCGGCTTGATCTCGGTGTTTAAGCCCTGAAAGACCAGCGATTGATTTGCCTTCAAGTCGGTCAGGTGGCGAATCGATCGCGGAAGCAGATTGAAAGTTATGTAAACCATCGCGGCGGCGACGATCAATGAAAGGAACACTACCGGCAAAAGCATGCGCAACCGACTGGTTCCGCTTGCGCTGAGCGCGACTATCTCGCTATCGCCCGACAGGCGGCCCAGCCCTACCAGCGTTCCTATCAGAAGTGAAATTGGAAGTGTAAATACAAAGATACCGGGAATGAGCGCGGCCATTAACCGCCAGAGCGTCTCCATCGGGAGTCCGTTTCTTGATGCGACGACCAGCAGCTCTGAGAAGCGGCTGGCTTCTTGAGCGAAGATGATGGCCGTCAACAGCATCAGGCCGAGAAGCACGTAAGGAACGATCTCACGGATCAGGTAGCGATCAAGCAAGCGGAACATCGGGATCGAGTCTAGCATGCGGCCGATGGCAGCTTCAAGAAATCGCAGGTTGGTGTGGGGAACGCCGGACTCATGTTGTAGATTCACCGCCAAACTCAGATCTGTGGTTTCGACCCACGGCCCAGGTGTTGATCCCAATGCAAAGACTTGTCCTCGAACATGATTCTCATAATACGTTCAAGCTCTTCGTAACAATCCTGATCGGCGGCAAAGCGAATTCTGAGAGTGGTCCATTCAGCCGCAAGAAACTCGATAGATAGGAACTCCCTGGTGAGCGTGGCTGCTCTTACCTTGAAGTGACCGCAAAAACTGGCGTCGTCGCTCTCCAAATAGAACGAGTCATCATCGGGGAATTCAAACTGACGCTGGATCAGGAAATATCGTCCTTCAACGCTCTCAGCGTCATCGTCCTCTTTCTCATCGTCGTCGTCAAAAGATAGTTGATAGTAATCACCCGCCTCGGATGCCGACGCATTCTTAAACAGCTTCTCCATCACGTGCTTCCCGTCGTTCGCAGTTCAAAGAGGTCGAACGTCAGAGTTCAGGTACCGCGCGGTTACACACAAGATTGAATCCACCACGCAACTTGAGAGACACGCAACCGCGGCTCACCTGCAACGAGTTGTTCGGCGCGCCGCGTTGTAACGCGCTACTTGGAATACTTGCCGGCGCTTCGGCTCCATTCGTTTGTTAGTCAGCGCCTGCGCAAGTCACTTGTATCTGATCACTACATCGCCCACGTCAAGCTTGCTACTTTTGGCACTCACTTCCCATAGAAGGATCTCACCTTCCGACGTCATGATAACGCTTGGTCGACGAGACGTCAGGACGCCGTAACTGCCTGGTGCAACTTCGGTGATTGTGAAGCGCCCATCTTTGTCGGTCTTCGTGCTCTTCGTCTTTGGGAAATTGCCCATGTACAAGTCAAACTGCGATGAGCCGTCTTTCCCTTTTCCGACATACTTCGCGAGCTGCACTACCAAATCCCGAGCGGCCTCACCGTTCTCCTCGATCAGCCGGCCACGAATCTCTACGCCCTTTGTGGTCGTGGCGTTACTCTCCAAGTCGATTGACACATCTTCGACCTTGAGCGTGCGAAGGTTAATTCCAGTTGGCACCTCGAAGGGAAGTTCTATGTCGTTAGGCCTATCGACATAGCAAGGAAGGGAATGTTCGGCGTAGCCCTTGTACTGCTTGTCTTCGGAGTCGACTAAAATTGTCCTGGCGCGTTCTATCCCCAGTGCTTTTTGACCCTTTGGACACTGCGCTTCTAACCGAAGCACGACGAACTCTTTTCCTTCTTCAGCCGTGAACTTGTACTCGGGCGAAATAACCAATTCCTTTTTTCTTTCCACGGATAGAATTCTCACCTTGGTGTCTTTATCTATTTTCCCTTTCGGTAATTCGCTTTTCTGCGCGCAGACCTCAACAACAGAAGAAAGAATTAAGGCGAAACAAAAGACATGGACGAGCATTGAAATCTTCTTACCCATATTTCCTCCTGCACTATCCCGGATGGAATGGTTTACTTGGAAGCGCCGAACG
>JADGNW010000130.1 GCA_017883315.1 Blastocatellia bacterium
AATAGCCGCGGGCTCATGTCCACCACTTTGAATCGCGCCATCATTTCACTCCATCAGTCACTGATGGAGTAACGATTCAGGTTCGCCGCCGTTTACGCCGACGGGGACTTTTTGCACAGCGTCAACGCTAAAGTTCACCCGCGGCCCTGACGACGCTAAGCGGCGGCAGGGACGTCGGGTGGAACGCCTTGTTGGGCGACGACGAAAGGCATCTCACCGAAGAATCTCCTTCTTCATTTACTCCGCCGCAGTGAAAGGTCTCACATATGGCTCGGCCCTGCAGTGATTCATAAGACGCCAGAACCATTCCTTCGGAATTTCGCTAGTAAGGAACTCCGGATAGTTATACGAATAGCGAATCCGATCATCGGGATCGCGAGTGAAGGACCTCTGGAAAGTTGGCAGAAGGTATCGATAGATTCCCCACCGTACGTTGTTCAGCAGCTCCGCAAGCCAACTGCCGTAGTAAATGAAGTAGTCGGCGTGCAGGTGCTCCCGGAAGTCATCGAGTGCTAACGGAATCCGTTCCAGTGCGACGTTGTAGCCGTGATCCTCTAGCATCTTAGCGATGGCTTTCGACACCGCGGTAAGGCGGGAAACGTTGTGCTTGGCCTGATTTCCCGCGATGAAGAGAAACTGAAGCCTTGGGACACTGAGCTTCGCCTCAACATTGAGTGAGGGCAGCCACAAGTTCAACGTCGTCTTCGCACGCAACCATGCGGCGAGTGTGTTGGTCGATTCGATCAATGCGGTGGAACTACGCACGATATCGAAGGAAAGGCTCTGGCATGCTTGTTCCAGCACGGCGAGGCACGAGCCCTGAACGCCCGTGAGTGCTGATTCACCTAGTTCCTTGGAAAAGTCGAGTAGGCGAACTAAAAAGAGATCACGGTAAATCATTGTGGGAAATGGAATCACCGCACCGTCCGGATGTGTGTCGGCGTGGCTTAGATCAAGAAGGGCGCGATTGACTAAGTTGTCGATCGCCTCCCAAGCGATGCAGAGACCGATCGCCTCTCTCTCCGCCGTGCTGTACGTCATTGAGTCGCCGAACGTGCCGTTAACCCGCGCGCCGCTTGCAACGCGTCGGCGTCGAACGGATTGTTGGGCGGCTAATCGACATACTTGATGACCGCGAACTTGGCCACGTTGCGACGAACCGGCATGGTTGTTGATGAGCCGTATGCGGTAGCAGAACTACCATAAGAATTCGCGGACGCGGAGCCACTGGTGTAGTAACCGGCAATTTGCGATTGATTGCCAAGCTGGACAACGGCATCTCCACCAGCTTCACGAGTCTTTTTCACCATATCGCTTCGAAGCTGTGACATTGGGATGATTCCGCCGGGTCGTTGATCGTCAATGATGCCGAGAACTTTAAACTTCCGAGAAGGTTCCCCGTTGTCCCAAAACTCAATTCCGTCAACCACTACCTTAGTACCGCCTTTGCCCTCGAAAACGTTGTCTTTCGCCTCGTACGACTTAAACTCGGTTGTGGCGCAACCTGCCACAAGCGACAACACTAGAACCGCAAGAAACGCGAGTGATTGTTTCATTCTTTCTCCCTCACAACTGAATGGTCGGGCTACCTATGGCAGAGACAGCGGTACACGAAACTTGACCCGACTGAGCGAAGAATTTTCAGCGTTTGACTGCCCTTGGCTTCCCAATGCGAACACTCCGGCGACAACACCGATTCCGCCCTTTGTCCCAGTTTCCTCTTTAATGGATAGAGCGACATCGAACTCGACAATCTGCGCGACCTTACCGGTAACCGAGAGAAGCAAGCCGTGCTTCGCATGTTCCTTGTAGTCACCGAGGAGGTTGGGATTTACTGATGCACCGTGCTGTTCGATCCCGGACTGTGCCGCCTTCACACCTTCGACGATCTGCAGCAACGTTTGGGAAACGAAATCCTTTAGATCCATCGCAGCTCTCCTTCAAGCAGCCCAACGTGGCGCTCAGCCGCGCGCTTCAGCGCGTCGGCTGCAGCAGCGGGTTATGCCGCAGTTTGAAGATGATCTTCCCATCCCGGGAAGACCAGCACGGCGGGATGGCACTTGAGGGCTCGCGCCAGCACCTTTGCCCGCTCCACACCAAGGCGAACACGGTCGTTCTCGATCGCCGAAAGAGTGGCCTGGGGGATGCCCGTGCACTGCGCGAGTTGATTCTGGCTAAGTCCCTGCAACTCGCGAATGATGCGTACTGATTCGCCGGCGGAGACGGTGACGCGCTTTTTCGCGGGACGAAACTGCTTCATTTACGGCCTCCGATAGTCGTGAGCGGTGATCGAGACCACCTGAAAAAGCTGCTCGCCGGGGACCGTGCGGTAAAAAACTCGGTACTGCAACCCGAGCCGTGAAGACCGATGGCCATCCCATTTCCCGGACAATGCCTCATCGTTGAATCCCACGATCAAACGAAGGCCTGGCGGTCCGGAAAGCATGGCAATGTCCTTCCACTTCTCATACCGCTTCAAGATCTCCCGGGGCGTCGCCGAAAGCTGCCTATCGACGCGACGGTGTTCTTCGATGCGCCACATGCCACATTGTGCCTATACCATATAAGGTATGTCAAGGCCGGATTGTCCTGCGGCATAACGTTCCCGGCCAGCCGCCGCCGGAAGCGCGTAGCGCTGGAGGCTGTCCGCCTGCGCCGAGCTGTTAGGCGCGACGATCATTCGTTGGTATACGTTGAATGAAATCATGGAGCAGGAAATCCCTGAACCGTATCCCCTTTTCCGAAAGACGTACCCAAGTGCTGAAGTCCATATCTCCATCGCCTACGCTCTCGGCGACGTCGCAGAGATGATACTTCGACAACAAACGTCCAAGACTATGAAGAGCGTGCAGACGAGATGTGTCGCCGCTCCATTGAGCCCTTTCGCGGTAGACACAATCGCGAAAATTGATCAAGAACCGGCCCAGCACTTCCGCGTCAAGGGCGAGTCGCATGAACAGTTCCCGCTCATCCGGAGGGGCGCGGCGAATTCCTATCTTCGCTAGGATTACCTCTGCGATGTCCTCAGCTGATTTCCTACGTCCATCGAGAAAACCAGTAGTGGTTGGAAGCCCGTTCAGCCATGAATCATCGAGCACAATAGGAATCAAGTATGGATCATCATCGCGAGATGCGCGATCGAGAATCGCAGTGCGTTCGACGTGATTGGGCCAGCGTTTGCTGCCGTATGTAGCTGAGATGAAGACCGCGCAATACCGCGACCGTTGCGAGTAGACAGCTCTGAGGGTCGTAACAAGATCGCTGCCGAGAAGATCTACCTCAAAGTAGCGGTCGTAAAACACAAGTGCGTTGTTCGAAATGAGGCGGTCGGCGACGTTTTCGACAAGAACCCGGTCAGCGCCAGAGAAGGACAGAGCTACATCAAAGCTCTTAATTTCCGCCAGTTGTCCCAACTTGGGCTTGTTCATGGATGGCTGACTCATAGCGCCCAACGACGGTGTAGAAAAAGTCTTTTCATCTGCGCATCCTGCCGTGAACGATATGGAATAGCAAGACTCGAACAATTATTGAATTTCGGGGAGTAGAGCATGGCGCGATACAAACACATCGACACGAGCCCGCGTTTTCTGGCCGTGGATCTGGAACGGCAGCTTCTTCCCGGCACCTTCGAGCACGGCCTGTGTCGGCTGATTGATCGGGAAATTGATCTGTCGGCGCTCGATGCCCGCTACTGCAACGACCTGAACGGTGCCACGGCCTACCCACCGGCGATGCTGCTCAAAGTTGTCCTCTTCGCCTACTCGCGCGGCATCGTTGGGTCGCGCCCGATCGAGCGCGCCTGCCGCGAGCAGGTGACGTTCATTGCGCTCTCGGGCGACAACGCCCCGCACTTCACTACGATAGCCAGCTTCGTCAGCGCCCTTGGTGACGATATCGCTCGCATCTTCAGCCAGGTTCTGTTCATCTGTGACCGGCAAGGGCTCATTGGCCATGAGATGTTCGCGATAGACGGCGTCAAGCTGCCGAGCAATGCCTCCAAGGCCCGAAGCGGCACCCGCGCCGACTTTGAACGCCGGGCCGGCAAGCTTGAGGCGGCCGCCCAAACCATGCTTGCCCGTCACCGCGAGAGTGACGCGCTGCCTACCGAACCTGATCTCGCCGAGAAGGAAGCTCGGCGCCTACAGCGCCTGCAACAGGACGCCGCGCAGATACGCCAATGGCTCAAAGCCAACCCCGAAGACCGCAAGGGTAGCAAGGGCACGATCCGCAAGAGCAACCGCACCGATAACGACAGCGCCA
>JADGNW010000131.1 GCA_017883315.1 Blastocatellia bacterium
ACTCTCCGAGAGCTCGAATGATGAATGCGGCCATCTGCTCACGCGTTACCGGGCTGGCGGGACAGTAGTTGCCTCCTCCGCAACCTACCGTGATCTGCCGCGCGCCCATCTCATCGATGAACGCGTAGAAGGAGTTCGACGGCGGCACGTCAAGGAAGCGCTGCTGGGCGGGCGTGGGTGGATTGAAATCGCCAAGCGCCCTTATGATGAAGGCGGCCATTTGTTCGCGTGTCACCGGATCGTCAGGACAGTAGTTTCCTCCTCCGCAGCCGATCGTTATTCCCCGCGCGTATATCTTGCTGATCTCGGTATAGAACAGGTGCGTCGACGGAACGTCATCGAAATCGACTGCCTGGTAAACGGTGAAGATGCTTCCGCCAATTGTGATCGTTCCGCTACGAATTCCTGGATCTGTATTGATGCTTACAGAGTAGTCGACGGTTCCGTTACCCGTGCCGCTCCCTGAAGTGACGGTGATGAAGCCGGCGTTGCTCACGGCCGTCCAGCTACATCCACCAGGCGCAGTAACCGTGATGCTCGCGCTTCCGCCATCGCGCGTGAAGGCCGCACTGCCAGGAGAGAGCGAGAGCGTGCACTGCGACAGCTCGAAACAACCGGCGTCATAAGCGCTCCCTTGCGGGCGCGGGATACCGTCGAGGTCTTGAGTTACTTCGGCGAGTGACGTCCCGGCATCGACCGCAGGAGCGCCGGCCTTCAGGTGGAAATCATTTCCTGCCGGGTTGACAAACAAAGCGCCCGGCGTCGAGATCAACGAGTGCGAGTCATAGCCAAGCCCCTGCCAGGCCACGAGCGACATGTTCGTGCCTCCTTCATCAATGCTGAAGCGGTTCACGACGGTGTTGTAGTCGCTCTCAAAACTTGAAACAGAGCTGCTGTAAGTTGAGATCGAGCCTCTGAAGCTGTGCGGAGTGTACAGAATGTTGTTCTTGATCTTGTTGCCGACCGGATCCGGTTGGCCTTCAGTAGCCGCGGGAATGTTAATGCACCAGCGCCCGTCTGCCGCCATCACAATTGTGTTGTTGTACACCTTGTTACGGCTGGAGCCTTCCGCGCCGTCAATCGCGTAGAGCGAGATGCCGCTCGCATGATTGTTGTAGAGGAGGTTGTTGATAATAACGCTGTCGCTTACGCCGTCGCAGTTGATACCGGATCCTCCGCCGGTGCCGTTCTCATAGACGACATTTTTCTCTACCAGTGCGAATGAGATGATGCCGTCGCCTGGCGTGAAGTTTCTGTCGCCGTTCATGTGAAGCCCTGCGCCGACATTGTGATGAAGGGCATTACCCCTGATCGTAGGGAAGTCTCCGCTGTTGCTCTGATAGATGCCGTGCTCACCGTTGCTGGCCGACTGGTTGTATTGAATCAACGGGTGGTAGCAGAAGGCGAGGAATATTCCCGTAAGCGCGCTGTTATGCACATAACAGTTCTGGACGGTCATATGATCCGTATCGCGGAGGTCTATGCCGTAGCGAGGAGCGCCGGCCACCTCAAACCCATCGATCACCCAGTAGCTCAACGTGCCGTTGAAGTTTTCGACTTCAATATTGCTGGTGTGCCGATTAGCTGAACCCGGCGCGTTCACCACGACCGCCGCTCCCGTGTCGGCCTTTAAGGTGCACACCGAATTTGGCAGACCTGACTTGCCGATCCGACACCCAACGTAAGTGCCTGACTCAACGAGGATCGTGTCGCCGGGCAGGATGGTATCGACCGCGTGTTGCAACGTGCGCCAGGGCAGCATCTGGTTGCCGGAATTGTTGTCGTTGCCGGATGTCGCGACGTAATAGTTGTTCGCGTTAGCATCCGAGCACACAAAGAGAATTGCGGCGAGAACGAAGATGACAATTGAGAAGCTCTTCATAATTTGTAGGCCAGTCCTTTCAATGACTCTAGCGGCTGGGGCGAAGAGCGTGGGTGAAGAACGTCCGGTGTTAGCGTGTGAGGTCACGCCAGTGTCGGAGCGTCTAACGGCGACGATCAAATCCGGATCTTAGTGAGTATTCTTCTTGGCAGGGGCAGAGGTATTTAATCACACTTCCTGGTCGAACAGAATACTAATTGAGACGACGGGTAGTGTGCTAACTTCAATTCTCTGCGCGATCTCTGCGAGCTCTGCGACTCTGCGGTGAATGATTCTCGGCGATTGGGTTTGACCGCAGAGACGCGGAGCACGCAAAGGTCACGCAGAGAATCGTCGTGCGGCGAAGGAATGTTCTTCTCAGCGGCTTGCTCTCGCCGCAATTCCGAAGTACAGGAAATACTTCTTCAGCGTCTCGATTGACGTCCCAATGATCTCGTTGCCGTGGAAGACGTCGCAAACCTCTTCACGCAACCGAAGCAGTTCTCTCAGTGCTAGCGTGATGACTTTTTTCGATCTCGACGCAAGTGCCGACTAAAGCCTATGCTGTTTTCAGCGATGAACGATGACGTTGCCGCAAGCGTATTCACTTTCGCGGCATCTAAGTGACATTCATGGACCTGAAAGTTGGACACGTCTGCGATCGCGGGTTGAATCCCAAGCGCCCCGTCAATCAGGATCGGTTTCTGTCGATTCCTGAGCGCGGGCTATTTGCGGTGTTTGACGGCGTGGGCGGCCAGCGCGCGGGTGAAGTCGCCAGTCAGGCGGCCGCAGACACGATCGAAGAAACGCTCGCACATGAGTCGGCTGACGGATCGTCGTCAACGGAGTTGATTCGCCGGGCGATCGAGTTCGCCAATCGCGACGTCCTCGAACTGGCTGACAGCGATCCGGCTTACAAAACGATGGCGACGACCGTTGCGCTCATTCATATCGACGGGCGCGGCGTTACCGTAGCTCACGTGGGCGATAGCCGCGTGTACCGCCTGGAAGACGGAAGGTTTCGTCGCGAGACGGTTGATCATACGGATCTGAACGACGACATTCGCGCCGGTCGAATTGCGCGGGAGCAGGCTGCTGAGCTCGAGAGCCGAAACGTCATCAATCGCGCGCTCGGCGTTGAGCGCGACGTCGAAGTCGAAATCAAATCGATCAACGCGGGCGACGGCGCGCGGTTTCTCCTGTGCAGCGACGGAATCTATCGGCACCTGTCCGATGAAGAGATCGCTCGAGTGCTTGCCGAACACAAGGATCCGCAGCGGGCCGCCGACGAGCTGAAGCGAATAGTCCATCAGCGCGGCGCTGACGACAACCTTACCGCGGTGGTTGTTCAGATGGGCCGCGCGCGACAGTCGCCCATCATCGCGATAGATGACGGACTGCCGCAGAAACGGGCAGCGGGCGGTCGTATTGAGGTAGATTTTAGCTCCCGGCGATTCGATAGGTCCGATAGGTCCGATCAGTCCGATAGGTCCGATAGGTCCGATAAGGAAGATCGGCGCAAAAGCGGTTCTCGATTATTGATGTACGCGCTGCTGGTTTTGGTACTGGTCGCTGGAGCTTTTTATGGAGGCTTACGCGCGTCGGATTACATTAAGAAACACGCATCTAATCAGAGCACAAGCGCCGGCGCCGATTCGTTGCAGCCTGGACGTGAAGCCTTTGATCGAGGCGACTACAAGGCTGCCGCAACTGAGTTCGAAGCGTTGTCCAAACGCGAACCGGCGAACGCTGCGGCGTCGTACTGGCTTGGGCGTACGTTGTCAGAACAACGCGATTACGCAGGTGCTGCTAAGAGCTTCGACGAAGCAATCGCCCGACAGCCGGCGATGTATGACGCATACATTCAACAGGCTGGCGCGTATGAATCGTTGGGCGAGAAGCAGAAGGCGGCTGCGGCGCTGACTCGCTACGCGGAGGAACGGCGCAGGAATGAACGCGTAACGGAACCGATGAACCCTAAGGAGGAGCGAAGATAGAAGGTCGAGAATAGAGGATAGAAGATTGCGCAATCTTCTATCCGCGACCTTCAATCCTCGACACTAACTGTGCCTGAGCTTAGACTCGAAAACAGCCTGGTGGATGACCGCTACCTCGTGGATCGGTGCCTTGGACGAGGCAGCTATGCCGAGATATTTCTCTCATACGATCAACTGAGCGAGGGGCGGCCTGCCATAATCAAAGCGCTCAACACGTCGCTCCAGGGAACGCCGGACCCCGAGCTCGAGCGCACCCTGGTCGAGAACTTTCAGAACGAAGCGATTGCATTGGACCGCGTTCGTCATCCGCACATCATTCTTAGGCTCGGCCACGGCACCGCTGCCGACCTCGAAGGCGTGCCCTTTCATTACATCGTGCTCGAGTACATGCCCGGCGGCGATCTTTGGTCGCTGTGCCGCAAGCAGCCTTTGTGGTTGGACGACGCGCTGTTTTATTTTCAGCAGGTCGCTGAGGCGCTTGCGTTTGCGCACAGCAAGCGAGTCATTCATCGCGACATAAAGCCGAACAACATTCTACTGTCGGCGGATCGCACGGTGTTGAAGATTGCCGACTTTGGCGTAGCCAAGATGGCGCACGACGAAAACAGCGAGATTACGCGCGTCGGCACAAACGTGTACGCGCCGCCCGAGCATCATCCTGATATCCGCGCCGGCGATTTGATAGAGAAGCTCACTCCATCCGCCGATATTTACTCGCTCGCAAAAACTATCTACACCGCGATGACCGGCCGGGCGCCGCGCCAGTTTTCGCGTGAGCCGATCAGCTCGCTTCCGGTCGAGCTCGCGGATCAAGCGTGGTCGCAGCCGTTGCTCGCGGTGCTCGCCAAGGCAACCGCATCGCGAGTCGCCGATCGTTATCAAACCGTCGAGGAGTTTTGGGAATGCTTCACGCGAGTGCGATCGACTGGAGACATCGGTGAGGAGGTTGATGACGAAGCCACGATAGTGCGATCTCGCTTGCGCACTACGAGCACGATCGAGCAAGCTGCCGTGCGACCAAATTTTCAGACCCTGGCGAATCCGTCGCATGAAATCACGCGCCCGCAAAAAGCGAGAATCGTGGTCGAGTTGCCCGGTCACGCTGACCGGAGAAGTAGTGAGGGGGAAGAGGAGCAGAGGGCCAGAGGCGCAGAGGAGCGGGCCAGCGTTGCTACTCAGGCGTTCGGCTCGGCGAGCGTGGCGAACGGCTCTCGAGTTCAGACGCTCGTCCGCAATGGAAGCGTCGAGGTCGCTACAGAAGAGAAGAGCGCAGCGGCATTGAGCGCGAGAAAGACTAACGCCCACCTCCTTCGCGCCGACCGAGGGTTGTTGGACAGAATGCGCGCGGTCATCAGCTCCGAGTGGCTGCGACGAGTGTTTATCATCTTCCTGGCCGCAGCGCTGATTGGACTGGCCGCGTCGACCTATTATCACTTCGCGGATCAAAAGGGCGGGCTGCCTTTCTGGTCGCAAAGTAAAGACGGGCGAATTGCGGGCGCGCTAAACGTAAACCTTCGAAGCGACCCGTTCGGCACTGTCTTGGTAGCCTTGCCTACGGGGACTCGTGTTCGCGTAGTGGAAGAGCGCGGGAATTGGATGCGAGTAAAAGTTTTGGACTGGGCAGGAACCGCTCCCGACAGCGCGCCCGATAGTGGATGGGTGGATGGCCG
>JADGNW010000132.1 GCA_017883315.1 Blastocatellia bacterium
CGTCAAGATGCAGGAATTCGCCGATCAGGACGTCGAGGTTCTTGATGTTCTCTTTAAGCAAACTCAGGCTCGTCTCGTCCCACGTCACGTAGAAGCCCACGTCGAGCTGGTCGTTCGAAGACGCGTGCGGCTGTTTGCGCGGATGACGCGCGGCTTCGCGCTTGCTGCGCTCCACATCGAGTTTTTGCTTGGCTTCACGAAGCTTCCGCTGCGCCTCAGTCTCAAATGGTGGGTCGGCCGTAGGCGCGCGGGTGCCCTTCCCAAACAGGCTCGACTGAGGCAAATGGAGTTGTGGCAAGAGGGGATTGATCAGGATGCTGAAGATCAGCACCCCAAAAAGCGATGAGAGAATAAGGCCAGTCAAAAAGACGCCTCTCCGCAATCGCGGCCAGCGCTTTTTGTCGGGGTCGAAGAAAACGGGAGTTGCTCGATACGTGCTCATAGAAAATCAGCGTCGCAGTCCCCGCCCATCTGCGAGTCGAGCGGGGTCTGAAGCTTCAGAAAGCGTCGTCAGGGTTTTACGCGCCTCGACAAGGATAACTCGCTGGTAAGCATTTATAATACACTACTCCGTTGGTGCCAGGGTGGAGTTCTTCGCGCTCGTAGCAACGGCTGGGGGAGTCGCGCTCGCCAGTTTGAAGTTTGGCAGAAGACGTGTGCAGCCTGGTGACGAGCTAAGCCGGAGCCTGAACTTCAACCGACGATGTATAATCGAACATAAAGGTATTGCTCGGAATCAAACTGGCAGGCTCATGAAAAGATACATCGCCGCCGCCGTGTTACTTACGATCATCGGGTTGGGATTTCGTCTTTTCATAGCTTTGCGCTTGCCGAACGACGAGCCCGACGACGGGCGTCTCTACACGCGAATCGCACTAAACATCCTCGACCAACGAAAGTACTCGATCGAAACTGAAGAGCCTTATACGCCGACCTACATTCGAGTGCCGGGTTATCCATTATTCCTTGCGGGAATCTATGCGCTGTTCGGTCACGAAAACAATCGCGCGGTCCGCGCGGTTCAAGCGGTGCTCGACACGATCACCTGTTGGTTGATTGCGCTGCTTGCATTGGCTTGGGGGCTCGGGAATAGGACCTATACGCCCTATAGTACGACGAATAGGACCAATGGCCGTCGCCGTTTACTCCTCATTGCTCTAGCTCTGGCTGTCTGCTGTCCATTTCCCGCGATCTATGTCGCGACAATCCTGACCGAAACGTGCACGACATTGCTCGCAACTGCATGCGCGCTATCGGGAACGCTTGCGATGAAGACCGTCAGTCGCAGCAAGAGTGTTGGATGGTTAGTTCTTGCAGGTTTGACTGGCGGGCTCGCGACGCTGTTTCGTCCCGACAGCGGATTGTTTGTAGCCGCAGTGGGGTTCACCGTCGTGCTGGTCGGCTTGTATCGCGCGATTGCTCGACGAAGAACCGCCGAGCGCCCGATGAATGATGTGCTGAGCGGCTCGCCTCGCCAAATTCTCGGCCGGATAATTCTGAGCGGCGCGATGCTGACGATAGGATTTGCGGTTGCGCTCACGCCGTGGACAATCAGGAACGCGCGTGTGTTTGGAGTCTTTCAACCCATCGCTCCAGCTCAAGCGAATATGCCCGGCGAGTTCGTGCCAAACGGCTACACCGGATGGCTGCGAACATGGGTTGATGATGTCAAGTACACCGAGCTGCTCGAGTTTCCGCTCGATCAGGAGCAGATTCTCATTGAACACGTGCCGGACTTTGCGTTCGACTCGCCCGCCGAGCGCGAGCGAGTGACCGAGCTGCTCGAAAAGTACAACCATCCTAACAATGGGCCTTACAACGCGCCTCACAACGAGCCGCCCTCTGCGCCGCAGCCGCAGGCCACGCCGGTTCCAGAAACGAAGCCGCCCGAGCAGCCAACCGAGCGACCAGCCGATTCCCCAAAACAAACCGCCGTTACTGCTCCCCCACAATCTGATGAAGATGCTCCCGAGGAAGCCGGCTCACCAGACGACGAAGCGGACACACCAGACGAACCGGAACCGAAACCGGCAGTCGAGATGACGCCCGAGGTCGATGCGGGTTTTGCGGAATTAGCTCGCGAGCGCATAGCGCGCAACCCGATTCGTTACTACCTGGGCGTTCCTTTGAAGCGAGCCGCCTCGATGTGGTTCGACACTCATTCTCAGTACTACCCGTTCCAGGGCGAGCTCCTTCCGCTGTCTGCCTTAGACACCGACCTGCATCAGCAATATTGGTTACCGCTGTTCGCGCTTCTGACTTTGTCTTACACCTGTCTTGGCTTGATCGCCGCATGGTTGATGTCGAGAGAGAAGGCTTCGCGCCGCTGGCTGCTCCTGCTGGCGCTGCTCATCGTTCCGCGTCTTGCAGTTCTGGCGAGCATGGAAAACCCCGAGCCCAGATACATCGTTGAGTTCTTCGCGTTTGTATTGCCGGCGGCCAGCCTTGCGACGTTGGCTGCGTATGATCTTCTGTATTCGAAAATGAAGCATCTGCTTCGACCGAGAGAAGGATCGACCCAGCAAAGCGATTGATTTCATGTGTCGGGTTTTTGCTGCGCCGGTTCTCTCGCGTTCTCTAGTCTCGCTGCACTTAACTCCATTCCATTTAGCGGATTAGTTGGCATCCATGTCATGAAGTTGGCCGTGGCATCGCGCTTGCCCTGCGAATGGATGGCTTCGAGCCATCCTCGAGCCATCAAGGATCGGTTGTTATGGACGAGTCTCAACAAAAGACAGTGGGGATCAAGCAGTGTGGGACCTGCGGCTCAGGCTTGCTCGAACCCGATAGGTTTTGCCGCCGGTGCGGTGTCCATCAGCCGGCTCATCACCGGGATCAAGATACGGTCGCCGAGTTTTCAGAGTCGTCTACCTACAAGACCTCTGCGCTCTTGACCGGCGCGCGTGTGGAGGTCTATCGCCGGGTCTCCGCGCCGCTGGTGAACCTGGTGGTCAGCGGCGCGTTGGCAGGACATTCAATCCATAACGAGAGCCCTGTGCTTACGCGAGTGATTCTCGCCCTTATTTCTATCCCCGTATGGTTGATCATTGTTTTGTTATCGCCGCTGGATGCTTATGCGGCGGTAAGGAATCTTGCGAGGCAAGCATGAACACAATAGTCGCGAACTCTGTTAGTTACGAAGCTGTGCTGAACCCGGAATTCAAGAGCGCCGCGCGCCAGCAGACCAGCTTGCTCGCGCCGCTCGAGCGGGTGTGTCTGAACTGGCTGGCGCGCAACATGCCACCGTGGGTGAAACCCGACCACCTGACGCTGCTCGGCTTCGCCGCAATGCTGGTGGCAGGCGCGAGCTACGCGTGTGCAAGCTCGTGGCCGGTGGCGGCGCTCCTGGTAGTCAACCTGTGTCTGGCGATCAACTGGTTTGGAGATAGTCTGGACGGAACGCTGGCGCGCGCGCGCAACAAGCAGCGGCCTCGATACGGTTTCTATGTCGATCACATCATCGATGCTTTTGGAATTCTGTTTATCATCTGCGGTCTCGCGCTGTCGGGGCTGATGTCATGGAACATCGCGCTCGGCGTGCTGGTGATTTACTTTATGCTCTCGATCGATGTCTATCTTGCGACTTACACGATCGGAACTTTCAGAATCTCTTTTTATAAGTTCAGCCCTACAGAGCTGAGGATACTGTTGGCGATTGGCAACCTCAGAGCGATGTCGCACCCGACGACGCGCGTCTTCGGCGATCAACATCTGTTCTTCGATGTCGGCGCTGTGGTGGCCATCGCTTTGATGGCCGTTGTGCTGGTGGTCTCGGTCACGCGCAACACCGTAACGCTCTATCGCGCAGAGAAAGTATGATGGATCACGTGATGAACCGCATCGAACTGGAGCCCCTTAACGCGCCAATCGCGCGAAGCGCAACCAGTATCTCGCGTCGCTTCGTCAGATTCAGCGCTATCGGGGCGGGCGGTGTCGCGGTTCAAGCGGCGACGCTTGCGATCCTTTTGCGCGTAACCGGTATGCACTATCTGGCGGCTACTATGCTCGCGGTTGAAGCGGCGATACTGCACAACTTCGCGTGGCACAGGCGATGGACCTGGGCCGACAGACCCGCGTCGCGTGTTGTGTTGACCCTGCTCAAGTTTAACGCAACGACCGGAGCGGCCTCGCTCATCGGCAATATAGTTCTGATGTTCTTATTCGTCGGGGTGCTGAACTTGAACCCGCAAGTCGCTAACCTGATTACTATCGCAGTCTGTTCTCTGTTGAATTTCGCTCTCGCCGACCGATTTGTTTTCATCTAGCTGGCCGTCGCCCGGTGCTTCAAATCAAGATCGTTCTTTGGTGTTGTGT
The DNA here is from genome assembly GCA_017883315.1 of Blastocatellia bacterium. Classification (GTDB taxonomy): domain Bacteria; phylum Acidobacteriota; class Blastocatellia; order UBA7656; family UBA7656; genus Onstottus_A. The sequence goes on from JADGNW010000132.1 coordinate 4,315, forward strand.
TAACACCTCTTTTCTTCGAGACTAGACGTCCGCGAAGAGTTCGTTAAGAATTGATGAGCGCCGCCCGTCGCGGGTTCCCTTGCGGGTCTAATACATCGGGCGCTGGAGTCTGCGAAAGAGGGACTGATTACTAAAAAGCTCCTTTACAAGGCGAAATGACACTCGACTTGAAACTCACCAAACTTAGCGCGAGGTTCGCCGTTGCCCTAGCGGTGCTCGTCTGCTGCTCGTTTCTTGTAATCGTCATAGTCTCGCGATTCGTAATCGGGACGCTTGCGGATGAAAGGCTTCTTGTCACGCGCGATACGTTGCGTGTGCCTGTTGAATACTTCCCTGGGTCTGCTCGATTGAACGCAAGACTCGCCGCTGCCGAACTCGCGGAGAGCGACCGCGATCTTGCGAGCGCTGAGTTCTACGCCGGGCGCGCTGTTAGTCTCTCGCCCAACGACTATCGCTTCAGGCTCACGCTGGCTTCGATCCAGGAAGCAAACGGCGACCGCGCGGCTGCGGAACAGTCGCTTCGGGCCGCGCGAACCCTGGCGCCACATTACTGGGATGTTCATTACCGACTTGGGAACTTGCTCGTCAGGCAGGGTAAGCCAAATGAGTCACTCGACGAGCTCCGAATGGCGGTTGCCGCCAACACCGAGCTTCTTCCCGGAACGCTGGATTTGATATGGCGTGCCTCGAGCGGAGATGTCAGCGCGGTTCGAGCCGTTAGCGGGAGCGCTGCGAGCACGAGGCTCACGCTCGCGCAGTTTCTGCTGAAGGTGTCGCGCCCGATGGAAGCGGCCGGCGTCTTCGGTAGTATCGATCGCAGTGATCGATTAGCCTCATCAAAAGAAAGCTCTGCTTTTCTGAACTCGCTCATCGCTGCCGGGAAGTTGGAGGCCGCTCGGAATCTTTGGAGTGATCTCGCCGGCCGGGACGATCAGTCGACGATTATTTCGAATGGCAGTTTTGAATCTGACATCCTGAGAGACTTCTCTCAGTTCGACTGGAACTTCGGCCGCAGCGAATACGCTCGGCTCGCCATCGATACCGCGACCGCTCGCACGGGTTCAAGATCGCTGAGGATAGAATTCACCGGCCTCGACACAACCCGGCTCGACGACGAGATCAAGCAGCTTATGCCGGTTCGACCGGGCGCGCGGTACATTCTCGAGTGCTATGTCAAAGCAAGCGGTCTGGAAAGCCCGGAGGGACCACGCGTCGTTGTTACGGACAGCGCTTCGTCGAACTGGCTTGCCGCCTCGGAACCGGTCGCGCAGGGGTCTCACGACTGGCTGCGTTTGACCGTCGATTTTGTCGCGCCTCAAAGCGTTAATAAACAAGCGCTCGGTGTGTTCATATCAATAAAACGCAAACCGAGGTTTAGCTACGACGAGCCGACGCGCGGCACGGTGTGGTTCGACGACTTCTCGATGAAGGAACAATAGTAACTGTTCGGTGCCGGGTGTATAATTCGCCGGGAATAGGACCTATAGGACTGATAGGCCCTATAGTCAAAACAGGAGTAGCATCATGGCATTCGAATTTTGGAAACTACATCGCGGAGCAGCGGTCATTTGTCTGGTGATCACGCTCACATCAGCTTATTCGCAGACTCGCCAGCAACCGCAGGTCAAAATTCCTGCCGGTACCTCCAGCGAGCCTAACAATACACCTACGATCGTCGTCGCCCCGGATCAGGACTATCGCATCGGCCCGCGCGACGTAATCGAAGTTCGAATAGAAGACGCGACCGAGTTATCGAACACTTATCAAGTCAACGCCGACGGCACATTCCTCATGCCTTATTTGAAACGGGTGAAGGCGCAGGACAAGACGCCGGAAGAACTGGCGAAGTTCATCGGCGATTCGTTGCGCGACCGCTACCTCAAAGATCCGCAAGTGCTCGTAGTCGTGAAGCAGTATTACAGCCACACGTTCTTCATTCAGGGCTCGGTTCGTAAGCCCGGCGTTTATCAGATGGAAGGTCATCCGTCTCTGCTGACTCTGGTCACCGTCGCGGGAGGGCTGGCGGAGAACCACGGCTCGACCGCGTTCATAATTCACCAGGTGAAGAATAAGAAAGGCGATTCACCGGCTGACGCTGCCACGCCGTCGCCTGTCGCAGCGAAACCGGATCAAACGGCAGCTTCGAGCGAAGAAGAAGCCGCTGAATTCACACTCAGAACCGTGAACATCAGCGGGCTGTTCAAGGGTCGCTTCGATCAAAACGCTTATGTCGACCCGGGTGACATTGTTAACATACCGCAAGCTGACGTGTTCTTTGTCGCCGGCGAAGTGAACGCTCCAGGGTCGTTCCCGCTGAGCGACGGCACCACTCTCAGACAAGCCATTGCGCTTTCGCAAGGCACGACCTTAAATGCTTCGATGGGAAACGGTGTAATCTTTCGTCAAGACCTGGCCACTGGCAAGCGTCAGGAAATAGCTGTCGACATAGGCGCGGTGATGAAGGGGCGAAACGAAGACGTTGCCATCTTTGCGAATGACATCGTCATCGTTCCCAACAGCAGAGCCAAGACCATAGGCAACTCGATACTGAAAGCATTTGGGATGGGCGCCGCGCAGCGTGGCATCCGGCCTTACTAGGCCGACTTCAGCGAGCAATCTGGCAGCGTTCTCTGACCTTCTTGAAACGGATTCGATGAATGCCCACAGAAGAAGCCCGGCCGCTTGAGTGCGGCGACATCAAAGGGGCTCGCCTTTGCGAGTTACCTGTCATTCAAGATTCTCGCGGGAGTCTTTCGTTCGCGCAGTATGAAGAAACACTGCCGTTTCTTCCCAGGAGATACTTCATCGTCTTTGACGTCGGCGAAGGTCAGACGCGCGGCGGTCACGCTCACACGACCGTGCATCAGCTTCTTGCATGTGTGAAAGGCTCCTGCGTGGTGTCGCTCGACGACGGTCAGATTCGTCACAACGTGTCGCTTGACAGACCCGAGCTCGCACTCTATTTACCTCCGGGAATCTGGGCAACGCAGCATAGCTTCTCTCGGGGTGCGGTGCTCATGGTGCTCGCCTCTGACGTGTACGATCCCGGCGAATACATTAAAGACTACGACGAGTTTTTGTCGCTGAGAAAATCATGAGTGAAGTACCTTTTCTTGAATTAGGACAGACCTATCTCGAGATCAAAGATGAGCTCGACGCCGCGTATCAGCGAGTGATGAACTCAGGCTGGTACATTCTCGGCGAAGAGGTCGCGGCGTTCGAGCGAGAGTTCGCCGCTTATTGCGGAACTAAGCATTGTGTCGGTGTCGGAAACGGACTCGAAGCATTGCAGTTGATTCTTCGCGCGTACGGGATTGGCTCGGGTGACGAGGTGATCGTTCCAGCGAACACTTACATCGCGACGTGGCTGGCCGTTTCAAATTCGGGAGCAACGGTGGTTCCGGTCGAGCCCGAAGAAAGAACCTTCAACCTCGACCCGCGGCGCATTGAGACGGCGATTACATCCAGAACCAGAGCCGTGCTTCCAGTGCACCTGTATGGACAGGCCGCCGAAATGGACGCTATCAAAGACGTCGCTCGAAAGAACGGTCTGAAAGTGATCGAAGACGCGGCCCAGGCTCATGGCGCGCGCTACGGCAATCGCAGGGTCGGGAGCCTTGGCGATGCTGCAGGATGGAGCTTTTATCCCACGAAAAATCTCGGAGCCTATGGCGATGCGGGCGCTGTGACCACCGATGATGATGAATTGGCCCAAAGGGTACGCCTGCTTCGAAACTACGGATCGAGGAGTAAATATTACAATGAAGAGAGGGGCATCAACAGCCGGCTGGATGAGCTTCAAGCCGCGCTGCTACGCGTGCGTCTCAAACATCTCGATGAATGGAACAGCCGCCGGGTAAGGATCGCGGAAACGTATTTGAACGAGCTCGAGGGTGCTCGCTTGTTGCTGCCGCTTGTGGCCGAAGGCGCCGCTCCGGTGTGGCACTTGTTTGTTGTCAGATCGAAGATGCGCGACGAGCTACAAAGGCAATTGAACGGACTGGGAGTGAACACGCTTGTCCACTACCCGGTTCCGCCCCACTTGCAGGAAGCTTACAAAGATCTTGGAACTCCGCCCGGATCATTCCCGCTCACAGAAGCAATCCATAGTGAAGTGCTGAGTCTGCCGATTGGCCCGCACTTGAGCGAATCCGACCAGGCCAGAGTAGTGCAGGCAGTGAAAACCTTTACGACTTGACTGCAAGATGAAACGCATTGAGACATCGCTTCCAGGAGTCTGCTTGATCGAGCCCTCAGTCTTTGAGGACGAGCGCGGGTTTTTCTTCGAGAGTTATAACGAGATCAAGTTCGCGGAGATCGGCATAAGCGATCGTTTCGTTCAGGATAACCACGCGAGATCCGTCAGGCATACTCTTCGCGGGTTGCACTATCAGGCGAAGCATCCTCAAGCGAAACTTTGCCGCGTTATTCAAGGCGAAGTGCTGGATGTAGTCGTGGACATCAGACGAGGCTCTCCACATTTCGGCAAATGGGAAAGCGGCTTATTATCGGCGGCGAATAAGCGTCAAATGTATGTGCCTGCCGGTTTCGCCCACGGATATCTTGTCCTAAGCGACACGGCTGAGTTCCTCTACAAGTGCAGCGACTTCTATCATCCCGAGTACGAGCGAGGCGTCGCGTGGAATGATCCGGCCGTCGGAGTCAACTGGGGCTTGCAGGACCCGATTCTTTCGCCCCGCCTTTCGCCTAAGGATGGCAGAAACCCGATGCTTTCCAGTATTGCTCCCGAAGACTTGCCTGACTACATCTGAGCGGGTGAGATAATATCTGTTGACTTTTGCGTACCACTCACATATTCCTGGGGCTGCGCATCGCGGACGTAGATCCCCAACGTTTCCCGCGTCCTGGAGGAAAAATGAAATTGCGACCTAGTTATCCGAGAGCATCGATTAGTCTCTTTCTCGCCATCGCGGTAGCGTCGGTGTTCACCCTCCGTTCTTTTGCAGCGCCTGAAGCCAACAAATCTACCGGCGAGACGGCGGCGCAGGACTGCACGGGGACGCTGACGGTGAAAGCAGGACAAGTCAACATCAATGGCAATGTGGCGCAAACGGGAGCGACTGTGATGACCGGTAGCGTCATAAGCACCAGCTCGAAGGGCAACGCCATAATCGATCTGGGTGCGCTCGGGCGAGTGGAGGTCGGCGATAACACCACCGTTACGCTAACCTGCGTGGCGGGTTCGCTGGAGATCAGAACGAATTGCTCTAAGACCGAAGTCGAAGTGCGACGCGGTGCGGTCGACGTTCGAGCGCCTAAGGCTGAAACCCTCTCCGCCGGAAAGAAACAGAAGTACGATGGCGCGATTGATCTGACGGCCTCTGGTGGCGTCGACGTGAAGGTCGAGTGCGAAGGTCGCAAAGTCGCGGGAGGCGCCTACGTCAGTCCCGGGCTCCTGGGTCTGTTGGCGCTTGTCGGCGTCGGAGCAGCGGTAGCGGCCGGCGTAGCAGCAGGCAGCAATGAGGCGTCCACGGCAAGCAGCCCAATTCGATAGGGCGTCGAGTTTCGGTGACACGTTAGCTTTTCGAAACGCCCCGGCGATAACTAGCGCCGGGGTGTTTCATTGTTGGTCGCAGAGCGAGGCACTCTTGTCTGGTATGCTTTGCCCCCAATGTGGCGCACGCACTCACAGGTCACACACGAACAGCTTCAGTGAGAGGCTGATCAAAGCGTTGACCTCGTACAAAATCTACCGCTGCCGTGAGTGCGGTTGGCGAGGCTGGCTTCGCAATAGCAAGTCGCCGAAGCGCCGTCATACGGTGCGCACGATAATCAGCTTGTTGGTTACGCTGTTGATCACAACCCTGCTGGCGCTGTACCTCATTGAAAAGCTTAATACGCCGGCGCCTGGTTCGGATTATCAACAGCAAACGCCTTAGCTCCCAAAGCTGCCGCGACAACGGCGCCGGACTTTGGTCTTGCTTCGCTCGCGCTTCTGCACAATACTTAACCGTGAGCGGCTGTCTCGATCCGCCTGAGCCCAGGAGTTATTTTTGAAAATCGTATTGTCAATCACATTGTTAGTTCTGGCGGTTTCGGCTAATCCTGCGCGCGCGCAGTCGGCGGTTACGACGCTTGCTTTGAGCCCTGATCGAATCGGCGAAATCAAGACAGCCCAGGGAATCACGA
>JADGNW010000133.1 GCA_017883315.1 Blastocatellia bacterium
CTGCGCAAAGAAATCATCGTGGATGCGCACATCCGCACCGGCTGCTCGCAGCGCCTCCGCAATAATCGTTTTGCCTAGAGATCGGTCTAGAAAGAAAACGAGGGGTTCAGGCTGCTTCGACTTCGAGCTCGCAGCGGATCGCTTCTTCGATCTCCGACCTTTGCTGCCCATAGTCGCTCGCTAACTCATCTATGGATTCACCGGCCTTGTAGCGCTCAGCAATGGCCGCAGTAGGCACACCGGTTCCGGCAAGTACCGGTTTGCCGAACGAAACAAGGGGATCGATCATCACGACCTTAGGCTCCTCCGCCGTTCGCTTTCTTGTGAACAGGTAGAGCCGCACAGCCAGACCGGACGGGTCGCGTTGGATTCTGCGCAAGTGGGCATCGAGCAGCTCGCGCATCGCCAACTGCCCCTCCTGGGATACGTTGATCAGTTGACCGAGCTTTTGAATGAACAGGTTTGAGCCATCGGTTTCGAAGCTTTGGTCGGCCAAAGGATGTTCAGACGGGAAATGCTTCTTAAGATACTGGAGCGCCGTTCTTACCTTATGCAACGGAACATTGTGTTCTCGACGAATCGCATCCAGCACATGGGTCTCGATCATGTTCACAAAGGAGAGGACCGGTTTGTTGGCGTCGGGAAGAGCAATTATCGGCGCAAAGTACCGCTTACCCTGTACGGTGGGATACCAGCGGCCCAGAACCCACGATCGCAGCGTCGCTATTGGCATTCGTAGATAGTGCGCCGTCTCGCGAATGCTGTAGGACGGCAATTCGCGAGGGTCCTCACCGCGGTACAACAAGAAACCGTTCGCCTTTGATTGCGATCTCATCACTGTTTCCCTAGCAACTCGTTGATCGAAGATCACCTGCTCGCCTATTGGTTATCGGACCGTTGCAGTCGAGGGCTAACAACAGCGCAACGTTATCATGATGCCCGCCTCATTCAAAGGTCCTCCGGGGCCAGCGGCCGTGCGCGGCGAGAGTCTCCAAGCTCAAGTTGACAATGCTCAGGCAACGAATACCTGTTATTGATTCCAGGGCCATATAGCAAAATGTTTTTGAATAACTGGCGCGATTGTCGTCGACGGCCAAATGCGCTGTCGACCGACGGGCACAGTGAAGCATCGGTAGTTAGGCTGAGAGATCTTTGCTTAGTGCGTGACATTGATCATCCGTGAGCCTTGTTTCCGCTTGCAAATCCGGCAAGTCAACTCCCGCGGCAACCGGAACGCGGCCGCCCGTGTTGAACTTCATGTACTGAACCGAGCTCACTCGATCGTCGCCGCGTTGGCGCTCATCGAAAGTGGCCGATACCCGCGTGCCGTCGTCGACCAGCAAGTACAACTTCTCGGGCAGTTGCCACCATTCGCGCAGCTTCACGTTGCGAACCGCGGGGTCTTCGATCTCGATGAGCAGCGTGCAGCCAAACTCGCCTTCGCCGCCGAGCACTTCATTGTAAGTGTCGATCTCGTGCTGTATGTCCGCTTCCTTTACCATTCGCTCGACGCGGACCATCTCCTGAATCTGGTAACGCATCGTCAGATGGTTCTCAAACAGAAGCGTGAGGTATTCGCCGATGTGCACGCGACGAAGCGCCTTCGCCGCCATTACCTCCGCTCTCAGAGCCTCGCGCCCTTCCTGGTAAGAAACATAGTCAATGATTTCCTTGCGCTCTACTGGTTTCACTTTTCTTCCCCTTGTTCATTCTTAGCGTCCAGCTTTTTCTCGAAGCCGTCCTCGCGATAAGCTCGCGCCAGTATCGACATCGGATGCATCGGCTTTACGCCCGCGTGCTGCTGAAACTGAATCGCCGCCAGCGGGCAGTCTGTAGCCCATATCTCAGAATTGCCTTCTTGCATTCCCTCGAAGGCGCGCTTGCCGATTCGCGCTGACGGTTCAAAGCCCTGGACGGTCATGGCATAGGTCCCATCGTGGCCGCAACACTCCATCACCGTCTGAGGAACGACGCCGGGAATCTTGCGAAGGAGATCACGTCCTTTGAAACCGATTCCCTGAGCGCGCAGATGACAAGGCGCGTGATACGCCACGGGTCCTCCGGGCGTGCTGCGAAAGTTCGAGTTGAAGCGCGGCTCATTGCGGATCGACCACAGGAACTCGCTGGGATCCATAACCGCCGCGGCAATTTTCTCCGCCGCGGGTCTATCCGCAGGCTCGACCAGCGTCGGGTGCTCGCGGCGCATCATCATCGAGCAAGTCGGATTGATCGCAACAACCTTCGCGCCTTTTTCGACGAAGGGCAGCAGGAGTTTCAAGTTTTGGCCCGCGAAGTGGCGAAGAGTCTCAAGATCGCCGCGCTCCCACGCCGGCATGCCACAGCACTGAAGGCCAGCCACGCAACGGACGTCTACCTGATTCTTTTCCAGGACCTCGACGGTGTCTCGTCCGATTTGCGGTTCGTTGTTCTGTACGTAGCAAGTCTGAAACAAAACAACTTCGCCGCCCGGTTCGGGAGCGATCTTGCCGGAGCGCTCGGCCCATTTCTCAAATGTTGTTTGCGCGAAATCCGGCAGAAGCTTGTCTCGATGAATGCCCAATGCTTTTTCGAGAAAGACTCGATGAAGACGGACTTTGTTCGCAGCGTTGGCAAGCCCGAAGCTGGCCCGCGCCATCGAGCCTGCGCGATCCGGGTCTTCAAGAACTCTGTCTCGCAACGTGAGCCCCTCGCTGCGCGTTCTCTGCGCCGTGTGCCGATGCACAAGCTTGGGAAAGTCGAGCCTGAATTCGTGCCCGTCACGCTCAGTGTAAGGGCACTGCACCTCACACAGCTTGCACTGAAAGCACGAGTCCATGATGGTGTTTGTTTCGCTGGGAGTGATGCCCCTCACATCGCCGTCGTACTTGTTATCCAGGAGCGAGAACAGCGTTGGAAATGCGTCGCAGTACTTGAAGCAGAGCCGGCAGCCGTGGCAAATCTCGAACGTCCGTTCGATTTCTTTATCCAGACTGCTCGCGTCCCAATACTTTTCTTCAGCGGGATCGTAGGACAATCCGTCCGTTGGTTTGTAACTGATGCTCTTTTCGTTTGTTGACATAAATGCATATACCGACCTGTAGGGGCGGCCCTCCGTGGCCGCTCCTCCTTACCTTAGAGCGGTCCCTCGCAGTAAGGAGGGCGGTCACGGAGGGCCGCCCCTACAGGCTGCCGGTCAGGCTAGTTAATTGAGTTGAGAAGATTGCTGAAGCGGCCGGCGTGAGACTTCTCCGCTTTCGCCAGAGTCTCGAACCAGTCGGCTATTTCGGCGAAGCCTTCATCGCGAGCCACCTTCGCCATTCCCGGATACATATCCGTGTACTCGTGAGTCTCGCCGTGCACAGCGGACTTGAGGTTAAGCGACGTATCGCCGAACGGCAGATCGGTGGCGGGATCACCGACCTTCTTCAAGTAATCGAGATGACCGTGCGCGTGCCCGGTCTCGCCTTCAGCGGTATCACGGAAGTTGCCGGCGATCTCGGGATATCCTTCGACGTCGGCGACCTTCGCAAAGTAGAGATACCGGCGATTCGCCATCGATTCGCCGGCAAATGCGTCCTTCAGGTTCTGATGAGTCTTGCTTCCTTTAAGTTCAGACATGGTTGATTCCTTTCCTTTCGATGAGTGGTGAAGTTACTTTCGGTTAGCGGGCTCCTTACGTTTTTGATTCTTCAACTCGGAGCGCGAACACGCGTCACATTTTCCGACCAGGCGGATGTCCAGTTCTTCAACTGTGAAGCCGGAGACCTTTGGGAGGGCCGCATTGTGCAGCGCGGCAATAGAGATGTCCTCCAGGCTCCCGCACACGCGGCAGAGCAAGTGCTGGTGTGGACCGACGTTCGCGTCGAAGCGCCCGATTGCGCCGGGCGAGCTGACTCTTCGAATCAGCTTCTCGTCTTCCAGAAACTGGAGAGTCCGGTAGATGGTGGCTTGAGACAACCCGGGCAGTTGCTTGCTCAACCGGCTGTAAACCGATTCCGCCGTCGGATGCGCAAGGTCTTCCGCCATTGCCCGATAGACCGCCAGACGTTGCGCGGTAACTCGAATGCCTCGCGTGCGGCAAAGCCTCTCGAATTCAGAGCACCAAACATCTACCTTGTTTGGGTGACGGCCCGGCTTCGTGTTGCGGTTAATTACCACGTGAGAAGTATTATCATCTGGGAGTAATGTTGTCAAGCGGGCGTTCAGGGCGGGTGTTCAGAGTACCGACTTTAGTCGGGTAGTGCCTCGTGCTCTGACCGTCTCTGTTCTACTCGACACTACCCGACTAAAGCCGGTACTCTGAACGCCTGCTATGTACGACTACCGTAAAATGACGCCCGCGCAGCGCCGGGAGATCGTAGAACATCGGCGACGTCAGGAGCGGCCATTGCATTCGCCGCCGCATTGGGAGTTCGAGGGCCAGCGCCAGTTTATTGTCTCCGCAGCGTGCTTTGAGCACGCGCCGGTGATCGGGAAGAGTCCCGACCGAATGACCGATTGCGAGAGCTCGTTGCTGGAATTGTGTGAGAAGTACGCGAGCGTCTTATACGCCTGGTGTATTTTGCCGAATCACTATCACATGCTAGTCAAGACCGATCGATTGGCAGAACTGCGACATGAGCTTGGGAGGTTTCACGGACGGTCATCCTTTCACTGGAACGGCGAGGATGAGACCCGCGGACGTCAGGTCTGGCACAACTGCTTTGACCGTGAGATCAAGTCACACCGTCATTTTTGGGCGACCGTGAACTACATTCATCACAACCCGGTGAAACATGGTTACACGGACAAGTGGCAAGACTGGCCTTGGTCGAGCGCCGCAGAATTTTTGGAGCGGGTAGGTCATTCAACCGCAGAGAAGATTTGGCGCGAGTTTCCAATTCTAGATTATGGGAAGGGTTGGGACGTGGATTAGCGAGTGTTCAGAGTACCGACTTTAGTCGGGTAGTGCCTTGTACCTTCGACGTGTCCATTCTGCAAGGCACTGCCCGACTAAAGTCGGTACTCTGAACGCCTGCTTATTGAGGCTTCGTATCCTCCGGATCGATCGGGGCGGTCTTACGTTCGCGGCTTTCTTCTTGTTTACCGCCAGTCTTGCGCTGGCTGACCCAATCCTCGATCGTTTCACGAATGTGCTCGCCCAGGTCTTCAATATCGCGAGCCGACTTGTTCCAGAACTCTTTGAAGGCTTTCTTGTCCACCCATGCGCCGTAGCGCGGATCGGCCCACACGCCTCCCCATCCGCTGGAGCGTCCGACCTCATCCTCGTAATAAGCCGCGAGCTGCCGGCAAGCCATCGCGGCTACCGTCAGGGAACTGCCGGCGGGAAGCGGATCAAACACCGAGCCCACGCCCGGATCGATTTCTTTCAAGCGCGCCAGCACGCGATTGTATTGATCGATACAGAACGCAGTCACATCCTGGCTGCCGCCTGTCCATTCGGACTGCAACGCCATCCGCGAAGTCCGACGCAGCACGTTCACTAGCTTCGGTATCTCTTTTTCTCGTTCCATGGTTCACCTCTCATCTGCACGAGCCAACTCTTACCACTCCTGCCCACGCGCGACGCCCGCGACAGCCGCGGAAGCGGACCCGAACGCGCGGCGCTTCTACTGAAGGTTCCTCGTCGAAGTAAGCCGCAAGCTCGTACGCGGCAATTCTCGTAACGTTCGGCGACGCGGTTTCTGGAAGCGGCATAAATAGAGTCGCGGCCGCCGGCTCGAGCGCACTCACGCGCGCCAGCACTTTGTTGTATTGGTTCACACAAAACCTTGCGGCTTCAGCATTGCGAGTCCACGCGGCGTGAGTAGCCGCTCGCGCGATCCGCCGAAGCACGTTCATCAGTTTTGCAGTTTCTCTGTCTGTTTCCATGCCTCACCTCGTTGTCTCAAGTGTTCAATTTGTTCGCGCAGCAATTCCTTGCCGCGGTAGATCCGCCACTTCACAGTTGAAAGCGGCGCTCCCAAAAAAGCCGCGATTCGTTTGAGCGGCATCTCGTCGAAGAACCGCAGCCGCAACACCAGCGCGTAGTCAGCCGGCACACTTTCGAGCGCGAGCTTCAACTCATCGTCTCCCTCGGGCATCGCCACCAGCGGATGACCGAGCGCGTGAACCTGTTCGAGCAGAAACTCGTCCAGGTCGATTCGACCGGTCTGATGAGAGCGCTCGCGTTTGCTGAAGCGAAAGGCTCGATGGCGCGTGATGGCCGAAAGCCACGCGCCAAACTTTGTCGGCTCTTCGATCGAAGGCAGCGCCTTGAAAGCAAGCAGCAACGCATCCTGAGCGACATCTTCAGCGTCCTCGCGCCCGACGATCGCTTGAGCGGTGCGCACAACCGCCGCGCGGTAACGCAACGCCAGCTCGTCGAACGCATCAAGGTCGCCGAGTATCGCCGCTACCACCAAAACTTCATCGGGCGGCTCTGCGCCTACCTTCGCCATCCGCTCTCCATATTGCGGCCTTCGTGATGCCCTCATGATTATAGAGACATTGTGGGAGGAAAAAGTTAGTGGGTTGAGTTTAACGCCGGGGCTTCAGGTCCTGAGTGTACAGTCGCACATAAGCTCGATAGCTGTTCATCACCTTCGCGACGTAGTCCTTTGTCTCGGGTATAGCTATTTCAGCCAACAGCCGGTCGACGTCGCTCGAGCGGGCGCGCGAGATCCATCGCTCGACGTTGAACTCGCCAGTGTTGTAGGCAGCCAGCACCGCGTGAGGGTTGTTCGGAAAGAGCTTGAGCAAATCGGCGACGTAGCGCACGGCCAATCGAACGGCCACCTCGGGCGTGTACACATCGTCGAGCTCGAAGCTCTTCATTCCTTCTTCATCAGCGAGCTTCTGCGCGGTCTCCGGGATGAACTGCAGGAGTCCGCGAGCGGCCGCCGCACTCTTGACGGACGGATTGAAGCGGCTCTCCTGGCGGGCGAGCGAAAGGACCAGCCTCGGATCAACATCTACGGCTGGAGAAAAGCGGTCGAACGCGTCTCGATATGGGGCCGGATAGATCAGCTCGACAAGGTCGCGCGGCATGAGTTCAAGTTGATAGTCCTGCGGGATCGTCTTGGCGGCCGACTCGCCGAACGCAATCGCTCGATAAGCCTCATCTCCGCGATTGCTGTAAACCGCCATCGAGTAAGCTGCATCACTGTTCGTATCGAAAGCTGAAACGCCGCCGGCCAGACGCGCTTCGGCAAGCTCGGTCACTCCTTCGTCGTAGAGCCCAAGAAAAATAAACTCCGAGGCGAGTGCGTGATGAGTCACTTCAAGTTCGTCTGACTTCGAGCGGGTAACCAACTCACGCGCAACTGGGATTAATCTATATCGCGAGGCTGCTGAGTAAGCAGGCAAATTCGAGTAGCACTTCCGCAACATGCCGAGCAATTCGGTTCTCGCTGTTTCATCCTCGATCAATCGCAGCGCCTGGTTAGCAGCGTCTTTCGCTTCTGAGTAACGCTTGCCTTCAAGAGCCGCTCGCGCCTGCGTTCGATAAGCGCGCGCAATCGGTTCGATCACGCGACGCCCTTCGTCGTTTGACATCAACGCGCGCAGTCGTTCGGTCGCGCGATAGCCGAAGTAGTTGTCGCGCTCATCGGGGATCGCCAGGTAAGCTCGCGCGGCTTCGGCGACGCGGCCCATCTTCTCGAGCGTGAAGATCCGCAGGAACGCAGCTTCGCCGCGGATCGGCGCGCTGATAACTTTCGCCGTTACCGGCAGAGCGGATACACGCATCAGCAACTGAAGCGCGGCGTCATAGTTTCCGCGAGTCAGTTGAATCTTCGCTTCGTTATAGAGACCAACAGTTGCCAGCGGCTGGCCGGCGTATTTCTGAACGATGCGACGGGACGACTCGATCGCTTCATCAAACTTGCCGGCGTAGCGCAAGCAATCGACGACGTTGCGATACGCGCCTTCGATCAATTCGCTCGCAGGATAAGCGGTGATGAAGTCGGAGTAACGGCGAGCGGCTTCTTCGTAGCGATGTGCCTGCTGAAGCGAGGAACCGACCCAATAGTAGCCGTGCTCACCTTCCTTCTTTGCTGGGAACTCGGAGTGCGCGCGTTCGAACCACTTGATCGCGTCGTCGTAGTTGTACTCGCGAAAGAAAGTGAAACCGGTTTGATAGAGCGCCTCCGGGCGATTGGGGCTCTCGGGAAATCGATCCACTATGTCGACGAAGTGCGCGCGAGCTTCAGGCCAATGACGGTTGAACAAGTAGATTCGCGCGCGGCGTAACTCATCAAATTCGTTCGCTCTTGTTCGAGAAGCTCGATCGAGCGAATCCAGACCCGCGGCCGCAGCCAGCGCGTAGTCGTCGCGCGAAGCGCCTACAAGTTGATTGAAGACCGTACGCGCCGATTCCGCTTCTCCGGTTTTGGAATAAGCCTCGCCCAGCCTCGCCATCGCGCTTCGGCCCTTCACGCCGGCCGGGGCCGCAATCGGTTTGAGCAGTGCGACAGAGGCTCGATAATCGCCGCTCTCCAAATGGCTGTCGATCAGTCGTTCTCGCGCGCGCGATGCAAGCGCGCTTGCCGGATAGCTAACAAGCAGCCGCGTTATGTACTGCCGTTCCAGGGCGAGATCGCCCGCGTCCTTTGCCAAAAGCGACAAGTGCCACAAAGCGTATTGAGCTACGATCGGGGTTCGTTCCAACAAGCCCAGATACAGCGACGACGCTTCTGTTTTAGCGCCGCGTCGTTCGAGGAGTCTCGCCAGGAGATAATCGTAGTTGTTGCGGGTGAACGCAGCCCGATCGCTTGAGCGCAGCTCTCGCGCTAGTGTCTCGGCGCGCTCGAACTCACGCCCGTCCATCGCGGCTCGAATGTCATTGGAGCTCGCTTGCAGGTTCTGAGCCGCGGCGTGACTGGCAAGCGCCGTAAGCAGAAGCAAGAGAGTTGAGGCCGTGCGAAACACGGAGCCATGTAGGGGCGGCCCTCCGTGGCCGCCCCTCCTGACTGTAAGAGGATTCGCCTTTGTAGCGACTAAGGGGCGGACACGGAGGGCCGCCCCTGCAAGTTTAACCAAAGAAGTAAGCCTCGAGTGTCTCTGCATAGAGTACTGATCCCAACACCAGTTCATCGATGATCACAAACTCATTCGGCACATGAGCCAGCTTGTCGTCGCCCGGATAGTGCACGACCGATGTGATGCCGGCGAAGTACAAGTTCTTTGCAACGGTGTTGCCGCCGAAGGTCTCGTAGTTCATCGGCAGATTCAGCCGGCGCGCTGCCTGATCGAAACTGCGAATGATGATCGAGTTCTTGTCTGAGAGGTGCGGCTCGGTCTCGTGCAGGACCTTCACGCGCACGTCGGAGTCCGGAGACCGGCGCCGCATCGCTGATACTTTCTCATCGATTTTTGCAAGCACTTGCTGCTTGCTGATCCCGGCGGGCAGACGAAAGTCGATCGTCGCGCGCGCCACGGCCGGAACCGTATTCGTAGACGAGCCGCCCTGGATCGTACCGACGTTCATCGTCCACCCATCGAACGCGTGATCGTAGCTCGTGCCAAGGTCGAGCGACTTGATCTCGGCGATCGTTTCGGCGAGCGGCACGATCGCATTGCGGCCCAGCTCCGGAGTCGAGCCGTGAGCTTGTATTCCGTGGCTTTCGAGCTCGACCCAAAGAATCCCTTTCTCGCCGTAGATCGAAAGATCCATTCTTCCGCCGTCGGGAATGATTGCTACATCGAACTTCAGACCGCACTCTTCGACTAAGTAAATGATGCCGAGCTCGGAACCCACCTCTTCGTCAGCGGCGGCGATCAGGTAAATTGTGCCGTCGAAGTCACGATGCTCAGCGAGAAACGCCTTGCAAGCCGAATACGCGCACGCGAACGAACCCTTGTCATCGAGCGTGCCGCGTCCGTAGATGCGACCGTCGGTGATCGTAGGCTCGAACGGCGGCGTGTTCCACTGCTCAAGCTCACCTGGCGGAACGACGTCCATATGCGAGACGAATCCAATCGACTTGGCGCCGCTTCCGATTCGTCCGACTACATTTGTCCGGCCGGGTTCCTTCTCGTAGAAAGAGACCTCCATTCCGAGCGACTGCATGCACCGCGTCACGATGTCTTTGCAAAGGTGCTCATTGCCGGGAGGATTGACGGTGTTTTGGCGAACGAGATCGCAGACTATCTGAACGATCTCGTCTCGATCGATGTGCTTCGCGAATTTTGATTCCATATTTTTCTCCTATCACGCTGTCTCTGATATCAGCGTTAGCCCTTCAACACCGAGGTAATGCGAACGATTATGGGTGACTAGCGGAATTCCATGAAGAAGAGCGGTTGCGGCGATCCAGGCGTCAGCAGCGCCAATTGGCCAACCGTTTCGCTGCGCGCTAACGACGGCCTCAGCCCATTTACTGCAAAGAGCTCGATCACCAAACGAGATGAGATATTTCTGTAGGAATGTTCTCAACCTGGCGCGCTTTGCTTCGCCCCATCGGTGCTGTAGTTCCCAGCGATCGAGCTCAGCGATGGTCATGAAGGAGACAATGGTCAACTTATCAACGAGATGAGGCTCGTACAGAACGGCTCTGCTATCACCCTTGAAGACGTATGAGACGACATCCGTGTCCACAACGACGCTCGGGATCAAGGTAGCTCCCTTTCTAGTCCTTCCGTTCGCCACTGGCGTACCGCTGCTATGAAGTCATCGATGCTTTCGTCTTCAGGCCAGACGCCATTCATTGCATCGAGGTCTTCGCGCGTCAGTGGTTTCACGCCTTGCTCTTCGGCCGACTTCAATAGTCTGGCCAGAGCTTCTCTTTGTTCCGGCGTCCTCTTCGCGTCCAGGGCATCCTCTGCCTGATCCGTTACTGGATTGCTTGTGACCATGTGATCACCTCCCTCGCAGTTCTCAATCAGTATAAACCGTGAATTGATCGCAAAGAAAGAGACCGGCAACCGAGACCGCGCCAAGCCACGCACTTTCGACCAAACTGGGTGCGCAACGCTGACAATTCAAAAAAAGTTGTATCCGAAATGGCTCGGCGAGCGACTATATAACTAGAGCTGTTAAGGACGCGCGAGACTGGTGGCTTCAATTTCCGGTAACAGGCTCTCCCTTTTGAGCTACCGTCCCAGACCAGCTTCATTCGAATGGATCAATGCACCAATATCTCCGGTTTCGCCGCGCTCCCGGCGTTGGAGCGCACTGCGCGCGAACCTGCTTCCGAGCCTGCCGATGATGCGCTAGTTGCGGCCGTGCGAGATGGAGATGAGGCGGCCTTCGAGTTGCTGTTCGAGCGCCACCGCCGCTCAGTCACGCGACTGGCTTATCGTTTCTTTTACCGGCGCGAGCAGGTCGAGGACATCGTGCAGGAGAGTTTTGCAAGTGCTTATTTCGCGTTGGGGAGTTACCGGGGCGGCCAGGAAAAGTCCTTCATCGCATGGCTCACGCGCATAACGGTTCGAAACTGCTACGACGCGCTACGACGAGCGAAACGCACCGAGAGCTCTTTGAGCGACTTGAACGAAGAGGAGACAGCGCTGCTCGGCGAAAAGTTGCGCGGCGGTGGCCAGTCGAACGAGATTGAGAACGCGGCTATCTCACGCGATCTCGCGAACAAGCTCCTTGAGCGGCTTGACCCTGAAGATCGAATGGTACTCACGCTGCTCAGTATCGCCGACCTCTCAGTAGCGGAGACGGCTGAGCTGACAGGCTGGTCGGTCTCGAAGGTGAAGATGCGAACCCATCGCGCGCGGCGAGCGCTACAGAAAGTGCTGCACAGATTTGTGTGATTGGAATCTTGTCGCGCTCGGCGGTGCCGAGCAGCGACAGAGGTGAGTAGACATGTTAGGAAAACCGAAACTGACGACGCAGGATGAGCGGCTTGATCAGGTTCGTGGAGAGCTGCTACGTGCAGTCAGGGTTAGCGAAGACGAGATCGCGGCGGCGGCCAGTTCCCCCGATCTGTATGAAGGCTTACGACTGAGAATCGCTGAAATCGGAGAGCGCACTGGCCGGCGGAAGTCGGTCTCCGAACGCTGGTCGGGCTTCTACGCTTCTCTGGTGGGCACTCCTCGCTTTTTGGTCCTTTCGGCGGCTGCGGCGATTCTTCTGCTACTCGCGGCGTCGGTGTTTGTCTTGCTACCCGGGCCGTCGTCTACGGGACAGATTGCGCAGCCGGCGACGCAGCCGGCTGTGCCATTGTCTCCGCCTAAGGTCGAACAACAGCCTGCACGCGACGCTAGCTTGGCCGTGACTAGTCCCGCTCCTGATCACTCGCGCCGAACTTCTTATCGGCGCCGGCACGTAGAGAGCCGCTCGAGCGAGGTCGCTACTGACTTTCTTCCGTTGACGTTTGTTGATGATTGGAGAGCCCAGGAAAGCGGACACGTCGTGAGAGTAAAAGTTCCGCGCTCGGCGCTCATTGCTTTTGGTGTGCCGATGAACATGGAACGAGCCGGCGAGCTGATTACGGCGGATGTTGTGATAGGCAACGACGGCCTGGCGCGTGCTATTCGGTTTGTTCAGTAACCTTGGGAGCTGGCATGCAAGAGAATACCAGGGGACATCAGACAGGCAGCGACGAAAGACTGGCTTTGCTTTTCATTTTCTTCTGTATTGCATGCGTTGCGCTTACAGGGGTGTTCTTAATGGCATACGTCTATTGGGGGTTTCAATAGGCAATAATTTTTGACGATGGATGAAGGAGGACTCGATCATGTTAATGACGCAGAGACGTTTGATTGTCTCAACGGTTTGTGTGCTGGCGATGCTTGCGGGCGCCATACTAGTAGTTGCACAAGATTCACCGCCGCCTAAGCCTCGGCACCGGGACTTTTCGACGGCCAGCGCTTCGGGAACGCAGGACCCGGGAACGAGACGCCCTGGTCCGCCCGATGCAATGTTCAATTTCGTCGGTTCGGAAATGCACTTCGGCGGGAAGACGGTCACGGGAGCGCCTTACTCGGCGACGGTGATCACTGAAACTACTCAGACTCTCGGCGACGGGACGCATATTACACGTTCGACAACCGGCGCTACCTATCGTGACAGCGACGGACGCACACGGAGGGAAGAAACCCTCGGAGCTGTAGGCACCTTCGCAGCGACTGGTGATGCGCGGCAGAGAACTTTTATTCATGACCCGGTGGCCGGCGTGCAATACGTGCTCGATGCCACCACTCGCACTGCGGAGAAGATGAAAGCCCACACCGGGCCACCTCCCGGGGCTCCCGGCAATCATGTTTCTTCAGCCGCCAAGGAGAGACCTGACGTGAAGACGGAGTCGCTTGGCACGCAGACAATCGAAGGGGTACAGGCCGAGGGCACGCGCAGGACATTTACAATTCCGGTCGGCAAGTTCGGCAACGATCAACCGATTCAGATCGTGTCCGAGAGTTGGTATTCCCCGGAGTTGCAGACGATCGTTCAAAGCAAGCACAGCGATCCGCGAATTTTGGGCGAGCACACATATCGGCTGACGAACATCAATCGGAGCGAGCCTGCTAAGTCGCTCTTCGAAGTGCCAGCCGACTACACAGTTACAGAGCGATCCTTTGGTCGCGGCGGTCCTGGAATGAGAGGTCCGAGGCGGCCCAACGATAATTGAGGAGAATTAACGTTCGGAGGTAGACAGCAAAATGAAGAAGTTTCTGATTGGTTGCACTCTGGCTCTCGTGCTGTTGGCTGGCGTCTGCGTCGCAAGCTCGACGCCCGCCAACTTCTCTGGCACGTGGGTTCTGGATAAAAACAAAAGCGACGGGCTGCCGCCGCAATGGCAGAACATCGAAAGCTACACGATGGTCGTCACTCAGGACGACAAGCAGCTCACAGTCGAGAACAAGATCGCCGGCGGTGCTCGCGCCGGCGGCGAACAGAATGGTGTGAGCGGAGAAGGCAGCGGGCGCAGACAAGGCGGTGGCCAGGCTGGTGGCCAAGGTAGTGGCCAAGCTGGTGGCCAACGTGGCGGCATAGACGGCGGCCGAAGAGAAGGCGGCTTCGGGGGACAGGGTGGTGGCCGCGGGGGCCGAGGCGGAATGGGCATGGGCATGGGCACTGCCACTTACAAACTCGACGGCAGTGAAACCAAGATTGAATCTGCCGGAGGCAGAGGCGGCGGCGCTACGCTCAAGGCCCAGTGGAAAGACAGCGGCAAAGTGTTGGAACTGACAAACACGCGTAGCTTCAATCTTCAGGGCAGCGAGATGACCCGGACGACCAGAGATCGTTGGGAGTTGGCTGATGGCGGTAAGACGCTAAAGGTCAAGCGCACGATCGATGGCCCGCAAGGAACGCAAGAATCAACGCTCGTCTTCAATAAGCAATAGCCAAACCGAGGAACCCGAAACCTTGTCCCGAGCTTTCGGGTTCCTCGTGTGTGACTCCTCAACACCGTCGGACTGAGAATGCGAAACTGGACTGCTCGAGTAATCTTCTTCTGCGGACTTCTGGCATCGTCGTCCACGATCTGCGCTCAAAGTGTCGCCTCGTTGCGCGGGCAGGTCCTGGACGATAATGGCGCGGCGATCTCTGGAGCTCGCGTCGCTCTTGTCGGCACTGACGGCAGGAAGCGCACGACTACCGCGAACGCAAACGGCGAATTCACGATCTCAAATACGCTGCCCGGAACCTACACTTTGAATGTAGAGTTCAAGGGCTTCGAGTCCTACACCGAGGAAAACGTGCAGGTGCCTGCACCCTCGCCATTGAAGGTCACGCTGACGGTTGCTCCGATCAAAGCAGAAACCACAGTCACCGCCGACAACTCGGGCATCAACGTCGAACCCGATCAAAACATGAGCGCAATCGTCCTGGACGAGAAGATGATCATGGACTTGCTGCCGGATAATGAGGACGACTTGCTCGAGTTCCTGCAGGCGCTCGCAGGGCCGGCTGCCGGCGGCGCGAGCGGAGGGCAGGGGGGCGCACAGATCTACATCGACGGCTTTCCTGGCGGACGGCTGCCTCCGCGCGAATCGATCCTGCAGATACGCATCAACCAGAATCCGCTCTCGGCCGAGTACGCTCATCCGGGCGCGGGCCGAATCGAGATCATAACCAAACCCGGCACCGAGCAGTGGCACGGCAGCATCGGTTTCAACTTTCGCAACTCCGCGCTTGATGCGCGCAACGCGTTCGCGCTTACAACGCCCGGTCTATTTTCACGGCGTTACTCCTTTACGCTGAGCGGTCCAATAATCAAGAAGAAGATGTCGTTCTTCTTTAACGGCGAGGAGCGCGCGGTTGACAGCGACAACATCGTCAACGCGATTACGCTCAATGGGCCGTTAGTGCAGAACACTCCGTCGACGAACGAGAACCGGTTCTTCGGACTGCGCATCGGTTCCATGCTCAGCAAGCGGAACTCACTGAATCTCGGTTACAATTATCACCAATCCGAAAGAGTAAGTAACGGCGGCGGCTTCACGCTTCCGGATCGCGGTTCGACTACCGACAACACCAACCACACCTTCACGATCTCGGAGACCTTCGTCGTCAACTCAAGGTTGATTCACGAGACTCGGATGCGATGGCAGCACGAGATCAACAATGCTGTAGCCAGGACGCCGGGCGTAGCCATCAACGTGCTCGATGCTTTCAACAGTGGCGGCGCAACCTGCTGTCCCTCGAGCTCGCGTCAGGACCAACTCGATTTTCAGGATTACCTGACGTTCACCCTTAAGAAGCACACGCTGCGAGGCGGGTTCCAACTCGCGTACGCAAACAATCGTGACTTGAGCGAAAACAATTTCAACGGAACTTATACGTTTTCCAGTTTGGATCAATACCGAACGGTGCTGGCGGGTGAGCACGTTGTTCCATCCGATCCGACCAGCCCGCTTGTGCGCGCGACGCAGTTCACGATCAATCTGGGAAACCCCTTATTCCGATACAGCCAATACGAAGCTTCACTGTTTGTTCAGGATGATATCCGGCTACGGCCAAGCCTGACGCTTTCGGCCGGGTTGCGCTACGAATTCCAGTCGCACTTGCAAGATAAGCTGAACTTCGCGCCTCGCCTTGGCATCGCCTGGTCTCCGACCAAAGACAAAAAGACCGTAGTGCGAACCGGCGGAGGCAT
Organism: Blastocatellia bacterium; assembly: GCA_017883315.1. Classification (GTDB taxonomy): domain Bacteria; phylum Acidobacteriota; class Blastocatellia; order UBA7656; family UBA7656; genus Onstottus_A. Next base: position 16,011 of record JADGNW010000133.1, read on the forward strand.
TTTCTTCAACCGTCTTAGCGGAAGCCTCTACGAGAACACGCTGCGCTTCGACGGAGTGCGGCAGCAGAGCATTGTGATTCGCAACGCGATCTTCGATCCGCTCAATCCGATGGCAGCCAATCCGGGAGCCACGGTCGATTCGTCGCGCTCCATCACGCGAATGCTCGATTCAACTTTGCAAGCGCCTTACACGATCTATTTTCAGAGCAGCATCGAGCACCAATTCCCAGGGGGTATCTTCGGATCGCTGACGCACATTTACGCGCGGGGCGTTCACTTCTTTCGAACGCGAAACATCAACGCGCCCTCGCCGGACACGCTGGTGCGCCCCGATCCAACGGAAGGGAACGTCTACGATCTCGAATCAACGGCTAACTCACGCTACAACGGATTCATGTTCCGCGGGGATCGACGCTTCGGTCGTAATTTTTCTCTCATTGCCAACTACACGCTTTCATGGACCAACAGCGATGCGGATGGCCCACAATCATTGCCGGCCAATAGTTACGATCTTCATCCTGAATGGGGAAGGGCGCTCACTGATCGGCGTCATTTCTTGAATATTATAGGCTCGGTGGTACTACCGCACGGCTTCCGATTGACTCCAATCATTGTGGCTTCTACTGGCGGTCCACTCAACATACAGACAGGGCAAGATGACAATCTTGACACAGTGATCAATGATCGGCCGGCAGGAATCAACCGCAACTCGGATTTGCCAGCGAGCCTCTACCCTCTGATCCCGAATCGATGCATCTCGAATTGCGGGCCCGGACAAACGCCGGTGTTGCTGCGCGATTTTCTCGAGACCAACTATCCGAATGGCGTTCGCGCCAATAACCCAGGTTCGTTCAACGCCAACCTTTCGGTGACCAAGACATTCACCTTTGGTAAGGGCGGTGGCAGGATGGCGCAGAACGGTCCCGGCGCGCAGCCGGATGGGGCTCAAGTTGAAGGCCAGGATCAACCGAGCCCGGATAGTCAGGGTGGCGGTCGCGGCGGACGCGGCGGAGCAGGCGCAGGAGGCGGCTTAGGCGGTCGCGGCGGCGGAGGATCTGGCGGTCGAGGTGGGGGAGGTTTCGGCGGTCGTGGCGGCGCCGGTGGCCGCGGCAACAACAGCGCTAATGAAGGTTCGAGATATAACGTACAAATTTCCGCGCAGATCACGAACCTTTTCAACCATGTCAACCCGGGCCAATTCAGCGGCGTGCTAACCTCGCCCTTCTTTGGCCTATCGAGTCAGGCGGGCCCGGCCCGTCATCTGGATTTCAGTTTCCGCTTTAGTTTCTGAGCCGGAGGCGCTGATCGAATTCCATCCCGGTTGTTTAGCGCAAACTCACGTTCGGCGAGCGTAAGCCATGAAGAAACGAATCGGTGCGGCGATCGGACTCTTGTTTGCCCTGGCGGTCCTCGGCCTTATCATTCGTAACGCAACCAGACACGGACGGGCAAACCCGAACGAGTTTCAGATCAGTTATCTTGATTCCAATTATGAAGGGAATCCTGAGAAGGCTGACTGGATCGTTCCTCGTCACGAAGATGAGGCTTTCCTGGGGGACATTCTGAAGACCGTGCTTGAGGGAGAAGAAGGTCTGTCAGATCATGCGAAAAGCATACGAATTCTAAAGTACGTCTCCAGCTCTCTCACTCTTAAAGCCAATCAGGGGTCTGCTACAAAGATTATCCGCGATGGATTTGCGCTATGCGGCGGCAAGTCTCTTGTTTTCGTCACGCTGTGCCGCAAGGCCGGGATGGCCGCCAGATACGTCGGCTCGATGTATATGCCTGAGTTGAGAAGCCACGCGATTAGTGAAGTCTTTTATGATGGCAAATGGCATCTGTATGATCCAACATTCGGCATATTCTTTTACTCGAACCCTGACTACGATAATACCGGTTACGTGATCTCATTTCACGACCTTGTCTCGAACCCTTATGGGTGGACTCCGTTCAAGGTTGTTAGTAAGACCGGCACGGGCCGATATGATGAAAGCGTCAAGACTTTTGAGGTAACGAGAGTGGAACGAAGTTACTTAGCGGAACACGATGATGAATCGGTTGATTCATACAGGAAGGACTTGAATGAAGCATATCCGATTGCTTACGGCGGCGATGACATGGTTTCGTATCCGGTTGACGCGAATCTTCTGGAGAACGCCAGCCAGTGGTTTGGGCAGGTGGACCATAAGGACGGCGAATTAGCAAACTATGCCGTTCGGTTTTCCGGAAGTCACTATGTGGGAAATGGAATGCCGCCGGCATTTCACACGTGGGTCGTCACAGCATCACCTAATACCACGATTAGTATCGAATACTACAGTGTGAGTCCCAACCCCCCAAAGCTCTACCTGGTGCCATTGAGAGCGGTGAAAGTAGTTGATTGTAAATACGAAGATGAAAAAGTGACATTTACCGTCTACGTCAATGATAGCGAAGCGGTCCTTTCGGTATACTGCCCGGGCGCTTCTTTCGATGTTGACGCAATGCATATCTATCGTTAAACGGCGATGTCGGAACGATAGTGCATCCCGTCAAAACTGATCTTGCTCATCGCTTCATAAGCTCGCGCTCGAGCATTGCCTAGAGTGTTCGCGCGCGCGGTCACGCCAAGGACACGGCCGCCAGCGGTCAAATAATTGCCTTGCTCATCTCGCTGTGTTCCCGCGTGAAAAACAACGACGCCTTCAACTGAACTTGCTGCTTCGAGTCCCGTGATGAGCTTGCCTTTTTCGAACTCGCCGGGATATCCGCCGGACGCTGCCACGAGACAAACCGATGAATCGTTGCTCCAGTCGATCGTGGTAGAAGCGATGTGACCGTCGATCACCGCGTCGAAGATTTCAACCAGATCGTCGTCGAGCCTGACCAGCACGGCTTGAGTCTCAGGGTCTCCGAGCCTCGCGTTGTATTCGATCAACTTCGGGCCCTCGCTTGTGAGCATCAACCCGAAGTAAAGAACTCCGGCGAAGGGGTTTCCCTCCGAATCCATTCCTTCAAGCGTTGGTTCGATCATCTCTCGCTTGATCCGAGCGAGAGTTGCGTCGTCGATCAAGCCGGGGGTCGAGAACGATCCCATGCCCCCAGTGTTAGGACCTTGATCGTCGTCGTAAACGCGTTTGTAGTCCTGCGCGGGAACGATCGTTTTGTAATCGCGGCCGTCTGTGAAGATCATCACCGAAGCCTCGCGGCCGACGAGACATTCTTCAAGCAGCAAGCGCGATCCGGCTTCGCCGAAGACTCGCTCGACCAGCATCTCGTTGATTGCGGCGTCAAACTCCGCTTGATCGTTTGCTATGCGCACGCCCTTGCCTGCGGCGAGGCCATCCGCCTTTACCACGACCGGAAACTGGAATTCTTTTCTCAACGCCTCGCGAGCGTTCTCGGGTGAGTCGCACGCGACGAATCGGGCAGTCGGCATCGAATGGCGTGTCGTGAACTCCTTGGCGAATATCTTGCTGCCTTCCAGGCGAGCCGCCGCGGATGATGGGCCGACAAGGCGGAGACCTCGCGCGCGAAACGCTTCGGCGACTCCAGCGACCAGGGGAGCTTCCGGACCGATAACGGTTAGATGGGCTCCGATCGACTCGGCGAGGCTGGCCAGAACAATCGGGTCATTCACATTGGCCGGCAGTCGCGTTGCGAATTCACCGATGCGGGCGTTGCCCGGCGCGCAGAAAAGCTCAGTCGTGTGTGGGCTGCTCGCGAGCTTCCAGGCGAGGGCGTGTTCCCGGCCCCCAGAACCGATTACGAGGATTCTCATAGCGCAGCGATTGTATAAGCGGCGCCGCTTCCAGGCAAAGAGGCGCCGGGAGAAAGCCGCCAATTGCAGGAATGCTCGCGTGCGTGCGATTAGAACGTTTCTCTGATTAACACCTCACTTCAGTGAGGTGTTAGTCAGCGCGCCACGCTTCTCCCCAACTGTTTTAACAGTTTCATTGCGCCGGGTGTGGCCAACCGTTGAAACGGTTCTTATCGACGCGAGGCCGCAGCACCCAACTGAAGTTGGGTGCTAATCGGTTCC
>JADGNW010000134.1 GCA_017883315.1 Blastocatellia bacterium
ATTGTCAGACTAAGGAAGGCAAGGTCAGTCGAATCGAGCGGCACATCTTGCTTACCGGTCCGCTGAGCGACGAGCAGAAAACCAGGCTGCTCGAAATCGCTCAGCGTTGCCCCGTGCACAGGACACTTACATCCGAGATTTCAATCAAGGATTATCTCGAATGATCGAGATACGGTTTGCATCTCACGCGCCTGCATCACGCGGCGCAACCTTCTTTGTGACCAGGAGGATTAGCGAGCCGATCAGCCAGCCCAGCAGCGGAAGGACAATAGCCCCGGCGATGACATGAGCGCCGGCGTGCAACCAGGTCTTGCCGTCCGCGTTACCGCTGTATTCCGGCGCCGTGAAAATGTTGTCCTTGTGGGTGACGATCCCGAGGACTATCGACGCTGCAACGATCAACTCTCCAAGCATGGTTTGGATCCAGAGCGCCGGGAGCAATTGCTTATAGCTCCCAAAGCCGGTTGTGTGGACCCTTATCGCAGCGTATATGACCCCAAGGCCGATCACGGCTGTGACGCTGACCCATTTTGCTGTGGAGTTCGGAACGCCACCCAGCGAGAGCGCCAATCGCCCGAGGGCGACGATTGCAATCAGCCAGAGAATGACCTTGTCGAAGCGAACATATTCAGAAAAGCTCTTCCCGAACATTCGATACCTCCTGAGTTGTAGTTTGGATGGCTGGCATACTATCAAAGGAGCCGCGTACGACAAAGCGATTTGCGCAAGCCCGATCTTGCCGCGCGATCCGAGTGCTGGTACTGATTAGATATGCCATCGACTACGATCACAATTTCGACGAGGCGAGATAAGCAAGTGCTGGACATCACAGAAGGCGTGCAACAATGCGTCTCCGAGGCTGGAGTCAGCTCTGGGCTTTGCAGCGTCTTCGTAATGCACACGACGGCGGGTCTCACGACTGGCGAGTCAACCGAAGGAACGGATGAGGACTTGATGGAAGTGCTCGAGCGAATCATTCCGAACATCAAGTTTCGACATCATCACGATCCTTCACACGCGCCCGATCACATGATCAGCTCGATTGTTGGCGCGAGCCTGACTATTCCAATCAGCAAGGGCAAGCTTCAACTGGGCACCTGGCAAAGCGTCCTGCTGGTTGAATCGAACGGCCCTCGCGAGAGGAGAGTCGTCGTCACCGTTCTAGCCGCGTAAGGAATCTAGCTCGGAATCGGCTAGAACCTCGGATGCCGTGATAGCGTAGGAATCTACGTCAATCAATCGCTGATTTGAATAGTACGATGATGGGCGTATGATTCGCGGTATCACGAGCCCGTGAGGTTGCCAAATGTTTTGCCCGACGTGCGGCAGAGACAACTTGAATGAGCGAAAGTTCTGCTCCTCATGCGGGACCAATCTGGAAGCTGTCTCACAAGCGCTGTCGGGAACCAGAGCTGACTTCTTCACCAGACTGGACACCGGTCTCGATCAGTTCATAGCCAAGTATGCGGAACACGTCTTCAAGGACTCTCCGACAAACGCTGCAGATCGAAGCGTGAGCAATTCCTGGAAGATCCTCGGCAAGGGCGTTGTGACTTCTTTCGTCGATTTGTTTTTGGCGCTGTTTATCTGGAACGTTTTCACCTTCAGGTTTCAGATTCTTTGGATCTCAACACCCTTTAGATTGCTCGCTGAGCGCAGCAGCCGGCAGAAGTTGAAAGCCGCGATCGACACGGACGCACAACTCAAGCTGCCTGAGCCTGTAGCTAACCAATGGCGTCCCGACTCGGTGCCTAGCGTGAGCGAGCACACGACCGAGCACCTTCAAGAGTACCGGCCACCCGCGCGCGAGCAGTCTTCGAAGTGAGAAAGCGGATTCTCGAAAGAGACGTTCGCCAATTAAGCTAGCCACGCGGCTGACTCTTTGTTCCCGGAGATAAATCAAATGGCGAGAGCTGAAACCAATGCGGCGAGCATCGGTCTTCGGGCAAAGACCGGTCGTGCTATCGCAGTCGCGCTGGCTGGACCATTGAGCTCACCGCGCGTGATCAAGCGTGTTGAATTCTCGGTCGTCGATCCCGCCGCGCCCGAAACCTACCAGCCTTACCACGAAGTCCTCGACCTGCCGTGGGAACAAGCGCAGGCGGGCGCTCAGAAACTGGCAAGAAAGATCGAGCGCATCGCTGCGAAGGCGCTTCGACGCTTGGTAAGAGATCTCGAGACCGAAGGCTTCAACGTGTGCGCCGTCGGAGTAGTAGGAGCAGGCGAGCGAAATCTGGAGAAGATCGGCAGCAGTCACATACGTGCGCACGCAGCGGAAGGTGTGCTCTTCCGTCAAGTTCTTGAAGTTGCGGCCGAGGCAAACGAACTGCCGAATCGAAGGTTCGACGAGCGCAGTCTCGATCAGACTGTGGAATCAGAATTGAAACTTCCGCTTGCGAAGATCAAAGCGCAGCTTGCGGAGATGGGTCGTGAAGCAGGCAGCCCGTGGCGGGCTGATGAGAAAGCTGCAGCTACGGCCGCGTGGTTGGTTTTGGTAAGGAGAAAGTGATCGCTACTTGGTTTTGAGAGGCTATTCGAACTTCACCGACACCAGCTTCGACACGCCCGGCTCTTCCATCGTCACGCCGTACAGCGCGCGAGCCGCTTCCATCGTCCGCTTGTTGTGAGTGATCATCAGGAACTGCGTATCGCCGCTCATCTCGATTACCTTTCCGGCAAAGCGGCCGACGTTCACCTCGTCCAACGGCGCGTCTACTTCGTCAAGAATGCAGAACGGTGAAGGCCGGTACTGGAATATGGAGAGCACCAGCGCAATCGCCGCCATCGCCTTCTCGCCGCCTGACAGCAACAGCACGTTTTGAAGGCGCTTACCTGGCGGCTGCGCGATCAAGTCGATGCCCGACTCGAGCACGTCGTCTTCGTCGATCAGCATCATTTCACCGCGCCCTCCGCCAAAGAGTTCTACAAACATGTGTTGGAAGTTCTCGTTGATGTGAAAGAACGCGTGCCGGAACCGTTCGCGAGAGCGCCGCTTGATTTCCGTCAGCGCTTCCTCAGTCATCTTGATCGAGTCGAGTATGTCGCGCCGCTGCTCTGATAAGAAACGGAATCGCTCGTCCGATTCCTCGAGCTCCTCGAGCGCCATCATGTTCACCGGACCCATCTCGTCGATCTTGACTCGCAACTCATCGTGACGCGCGCGCGCGGCATCGACGCCGCCAGAGGTCAGAGGTCCGAGGTCAGAGGTCAGATCAGAATCAGAGGTCAGAGGTCGGAGGTCAGAGGTCAGTTGCACATCACTGTCGTCGATGCTGACCTCTGACTTCTGACCTCTGACTTCTGACGTCTGCCCCGCAAGCTCGGCGCTGGTCACAACATCTTCGAGCGACATCGCCAGCTCAGAGAAACAGGTTCGCGCCAGGTGCTCGGCGTCTGACTCGATTCTTACTCGCTCGACTTCGATCTGGCTTCGCCGCTCGTGCGCCGCCGCTGTTGCTTGTCGAAGCTCGCCCGTTAGGTTTTCAAGCTCGTCGGTTCTCGTTCGCGCAGATGAGAGCTCTTCGCTGCCCGCGTTGATCTGTTCGGCAAGTGAGGCGCGTTCAGATTCGAAACGCGCCGCGATACCGGCGCCTTCGTCAAGAGACGCATTCAACACATCGATGCGGCCGTGACTATCATACAGCTCGAGCCGGTTTCGATTTATCCGCGACCGGAGTTCCTCGGATTCACTCTCCGCCCGCCGCATTTCTGATCTCGCGGCGTTCAATCGCTCGGCGCGCGCGGCGACTGAGGCGCGAAGGGCGGAAAGCGATTGCGATAAGTCTTCCACGTGCGCGCGCAACTCGATAAAGCGCGAGCCCGCTTCGTCAAGCGAGTTCTGCAGCGCGGCACGCGACGCCTCTGCGGCGACGAGCTCCGAGGTGAGCTGTTCAATTCGAGTCTGAAGCTCGGCTCGCTCAGAGAATGCCTGCTCGATCTCGGCCTGCACGACTCGCACGTGCGCGGCCGCGCGTTCGAGATCGCGAGCGAGACCTTCGAGATGCGAGTTTCGCGCGGCAGCGGACTTCTCATGCTCGCGAAGTTCGAGGTCCAGCGACGACGCTTCGGTTTCCGCCTGATGCAGCCGCTCATCGGCAGCTCGAAGTTCCTCCGAGAGCCCGCGCTCCTGATCGGCTACGATGTTTATCTGATCGCGAAGCTGCTTGATCTCGCGCTTCAGACCGAGAAGCGACGTGCCCTGTTGCCCCGCTTGAGCGCCGGTAACGATGAGCCGGCCGCCCGAGACCTGCTCGCCATCATATGTCACATAGATCACCGACGGATTTTCAATCGAAAGATGGAGCGCCGCTTCAATGTCGGGGACGACTGCGGCCGCGCATTTCTCGGGGAACGCGCGCTCGACGACGGTCTTGATCTCAGGTCTTATGCCGAGCAAGTCGATGGCGCGAAGCACCTCGAGTTGAAAACGCGATGCGTGCGCCTCGGCTTCTTCGTCAAACTGTCGTGCGATTGCCCGCTCGTCCGGCGCCGCTGGTTCTTCATAGAAATCGGTGACCGGTTTTTGTGCGTCGGCATTAAGCTGAATGACAATGGCATCGAGTGAATCCGGGTCAGCGGGCGGAAGTTGCCGGTCTTCTGGTATGTATTCAGGGACTACGTACTCGGGTTGAAACTGCAGCGCCTCTCGTTCTTCATCGGTAGTAATCAGCCATTGCTCGATCCCAATCTCCGTGTCTCCGTCTCCACCCGTCTCCCCGTCGTCTCGTCCCTCAGTCTCGCCGCCGTCATCCTCGCCGCCGTGCAAGCCAACAACCAGAAAAGCGCCACGTCCGAGACCTTCACTCTTGATGTAGCTCACACCGGCGAGCGCGTCATCGATTGTAGGAACCAATACACTTTGAAGCTCGCGCGCAAACAGGCTCTCAATCAGCCTCTCGTACTGCGGCTCAACCTCGACGAAGTCCGCTAGAACCCCCAGCGCGTTCAGGCGCGTGCCCTGTTCACGCGAAAGAACGTGCTGCACTGCGTCCGAATAGTAAGCGTGATGCGCGTCCAGGTCTTCGAGCGAGGTCAGCCGGTGAGTGGCCGCGTCGCGTTTGCCGTGAACCGCTTCAAGCTGCGAGTGAAACCCTGATGCTTGCTCCCGCAGCGTCTCGAGATCGGAAGTGCGCTCCTTGATTCGCGCGGTGAGTCCGGCGAGAAATCCCGCTTCATTTTCGACTTCACCGCCCACGCGAGCATATTCGCCGGACGCTTCGTCGCGCCGCGCAGTAGCCCGCTCGAGTTCACTTGAAAGGCTTGTTTGCTTCAGCTCCAACCGCCTGAGTGAATCTCCGAGACTCGCGCTCAGGTTTCGAAGCCGCTCGGTAATTCCGATCTCGGTCAGCATGCGCTGGCGCATTTGCTCGATCTCGGCCTCGGCGCTGCGCAGGCGGCTCAACTCTTCCTGATACGCGCCTTCGCGCGCGAGCAGATCGGCTTGTTCCGCGGCTACCTCGCCCTCGAGTAATTGAAGAGTCGCCGCTCGCCGCTGCGCCTCCGAGTCGAGTAGGACGAGACGCTCGTCCAGCGCCTGCTGATCGCGATTGAGTTCTTCGATTCGGGAGCCGAGTTCCTTGATCTGCTGTTCTTCAAACGCGCGGCGATTGCGGGCGCGATCTGCTTCAAGCTCGATCGCCGCCGCGCGCTCGCGCAACTCCGCGAGGCGGTCTTCCGCTGCGCGGGCGTGAGCCGACGCGGCGCGATGCTCAGCCTCAAGCTCTGATAATCGAGAGTCAAGCTCCGCCTGGTTGCGCCCCGCTTCATCGAGCTCGCGGGCCACTCGCTCTATCGCCTCGTTCAATCGGTAATAGTCGGCGGTGAAGATTACCTTGAGCAGCGAGCGCATCTCTTCGCGAAGTCTTCGATATCGCCGCGCCTTTTGTGCCTGGCGCTTCAGGCTGTTCACCTGGCGTTCGACTTCGCTGATGATGTCGTTGAGTCGTGTAAGGTTTTGTTTCGCCGATTCGAGTTTCAGCTCCGTAGCGCGCTTTCGCGATTTGAACTTCGTGATGCCGGCGGCTTCTTCTATGAGTGCGCGACGGTCGAGCGGCTTTGATGAAAGTATTTGCCCGATCCGCCCCTGCTCGATTATGGCGTAATGTGCGCCGCCCAGCCCGGTGCCCGCGAACAAGTCCTGGACATCGCGAAGCAAACACGGGCGCCCGTTCATCAGGTAATCGCTATCGCCTGTACGATAAAGGCGTCGTCCAACTGTTACGCGCTCGCCGGCAGAGATCGCGATGGTCCTACGCTTGCGAGGATGGTGCGTGCGCTTGCGCTCCGGCTTCGCTGTTTCCTTTTCGCCGCTAGCTTCTTCAGCCTCTTCGCCGTTCAGCTCAAGCCGCGCCGGAGCTTGCTGGTCAGTGACACTGGCAGAAGATTCGCTGATCGATTCACTTGAGTCGATCGGCTGATGCGCTTCACCAGCCGGCAAGCTTGTGTCATTTGCTACATCTGTGGGTCCGCTGGATTGGAGTTGAGAAGGAACAGCGGACTCTGATTCGGAAGCATCTTGCGCAGGTTCCGGCGGCGCCATTTCCTGAACCAGCGAGCGGGCGGCTTCGGCTGCGTGTTCCGCGCTGGCGAGCGCGTCCTGGTACTCTTGCTCGTCGTCTTTCTCGGAGCCTTCGCTGTCTCGAGCGGCGATGTCTTCGATGGCAACCAGGGTCAGCAGCACCTCAGCCATCCCGGTTGGCTTGCGATCGCGAGTGCCGTTGAAGATGACGTCTTCCATCTTGCCGCCGCGCAGGTTTTTGGCGGACTGTTCCCCGAGCACCCACGAGATCGCTTCG
>JADGNW010000135.1 GCA_017883315.1 Blastocatellia bacterium
ACCTACTTTTGCTGCGCACATTGCAAATGGGAGTTTGAAAGAATACTCAGCACTCAACAGCGCTGATAGGATCGCCTATGAGAAACCCTGGCTCGCCCGCAAGCAGAGTTCTAACACTGGCAACGATTGTCGTCACCGTCCTTTGCGGAGTCCTCGGGGGAGTTCGACCCATACGAGCGCAATCAATTACTGGGTCCATATCCGGTACAGTAACGGACGAGCGTCATGAAGCGATCGTTGCGACGGTCGTTGCTCGCAACCTGGACACGAACATCTCCCGCACAATTCGAACCGATAGTGAGGGTAATTACCATTTCGTCAGTCTTCCGGTCGGCAGTTACGAGGTGCGCGTTGAAGCTACAGGCTTCGCGAAATACGTCAGAGCGCCGATTACGGTCGGACTGAGTCGGGATGCAATAGTTGCCTGCGTAATGCGCCCGGCAGCGGTAGATGAAGTCATTACCGTGCGCGGCGATGCTCGATTACTGAACACTACGAACACTCAGCTCGGCGTTCAGTTTGATTCTCGAGCGCTCTCGGCTCTGCCACTGTCGCCGTCTCGCGACGTCTACAACGTGTTGCTCTCGGCCCCCGGAGTTACCCAATTGGGAAGCGGCCAGACGGCATTTGCCATTGGCGTCAATTTCTCGGTCAACGGATTGGGTCTGCGCTCAAACAATTTTCTGATCGACGGACAGGACAACAACGATTTCATTTCGGCGGGTCAGGGTCAGCCGATCAACAATCCGGACATCGTTCAAGAAGTGAGGCTCATCACCAATCAGTTCGCCGCCGAATACGGCCGCAACGCGGGCTCGGTGATCAACGCGATAACAAAGAGCGGGACCAATAGCTTTCACGGATCCCTGTTTGAGTTTCACAACAACAATCGCTTTAACGCTCGCAGCAATCTGGACGAGGCGGGCGGGCTGAAGTCGGCGCCCTTCCGTCGCGAGAACCAATTCGGAGGCACGATCGGCGGGCCAATTTTAAAGGATCGCACTTTCTTCTTCACTTCACTTCAGCGCTGGACTGACCGCCGCACGGAATCTGGATTCTCAGTTGACGGCGTCCCGACCGAGGAGGGCCGCCAAGTCCTGAAGACCGCGGCGGGATCGCTTCCTCAGGTGAGCGCGTTACTCGCGTTTCTCCCTGCTGCCCAGAAACCACTCGGGCGCTCCGTTCAAATCACCGTTGGAGGACACCCGTTCACGATACCCCAAGGCTCTCTAACAAGCTCGGCTGCCCGAGTGTTCGACAACTGGCAGGGATCGGCGCGCGTTGACCATCGCATAGACGCGATTCACACCTTGACGGCTCGCTATCTGATCAACGACAGCTTTAGTTCCGGTATTGGCCAGATAACACCAAGCGGATTCACAACTGTAGTCCAATCGCGCCAGCAAGCAGCCAGTCTCGCGCTCAAGAGTGTGATGTCCAGCAGGCTGCTGAACGAGATATGGATAAACTACCAACGCAACTTTATCCCGATCAGCGCCGAGCATCCTGAGTCCCAATCCATACCCGGCATCGAAATCTCTCAACTGGGATTGACCGGCGCATTCGAGCGGGACTCGAGAACCGCTATCGGTTTTGTTCCGACCCTTCCGCGCGAGCGACTCACCAATAGCTATCAGCTTCAGGATAACCTCTCATTCACCACCAACAGTCACATCATGAAGTTCGGAGGCGACGTTCGACGCGTGCAGGTGAGGAGCTTTGAAACCCAGAATGTCCGCGGATCGCTGCGCTACTCGACACTGCAGCGCTTCATCGATGACGTAGCCGACGCCGCGACGATTCGTAAGCCTCTGCCTGGCGGGCAGGACTTTGCTTATTTCCTTTGGCACGACTTCTCTTTTTTCGCGCAGGATGAGTGGAGAGTTAGGCCGAACCTGACCATCACCTACGGCCTTCGTTACGAACTCCCGGGCAATTCGGTCGGCAGCCTGGTCGACGCAAGCCGCCTCATAGTTGAGGCAGCCGGCGGCGATTCGCGCTACGCATTGTCACCCGTGCCAGGTCGCGATCTCAACAATATTCAGCCTCGCTTCGGATTCAACTGGAACCCGCGCACCGGCACGAGCGGAGTGATTGGATTGCTGACGGGCGGAGATAAGCTTGTTGTGCGCGGTGGGTTCGCTCGCGCGTACGACTATGTGGCCGATGCCCTTGCGATTACACTTACGAACACATTCCCCTTCGTCAGATCGTTGACTCTTGCAACAACGGCTCAACCCTCGGGCGGCGTCGGAGTCAGCAATGCTTATAAGAGGTTGGGTGATCCCGCGCCCGCCATTGCTGACCCGCTTCAGCTTGCGCGTTCAGACGTCGGTCCCGACTTCCGCGCTCCATACGCGGATCATTACGACCTTAGCTTGCAGCGCGAGATATCCAGAGACATCGTCTTGAGCATTGGTTACGTCGCGACCAAGGGAACGGCGTTGCTCGAGACGATCGATGGCAATCCGCGGCTGCCTTTCTCAACCGCTCGAGTCGATCCTACTCGCGGGGTGATTCGCTTGCGGAACAACGCGGCTTCATCGATCTATCATTCAATGCAGATCAGCCTGGACAAGCGTTTCAGCGCCGGGCTCACAGCGGCCGTACACTACACCTGGAGTGCGGCGATTGACGAAGCCTCCGATTTCTTTAGCCCGTCATTGAATGATATCGGGCTTGCTCAAGACTCGTTCAATCGTCGCGGTGACAGGGCGCGTTCAAATTACGACCGGCCTCAACGCCTGACCGGCAACGTGGTTTGGGAACTCCCTTTCCACGCCGGCCAGACCGGTGCGCGGGCTCAGGTACTTGGCGGTTGGCGGATGTCGTGCTTGTTTACGTTTCAGAGCGGCGCGCCATTTACGGTGTTGAATGGATCCGATCCAAGCGGCGCCTTAAGCGGTATTGATGGCCTCGTAGGGGGAAGCCCTATTCGTCCCAATCTAAACACGACGCTTCCATTATCGAGTATGTCCATCGAACAGATCGTCACAGCAGGAGGCGTCGCGCTCTTCTCGCCGCTACCGGCCGGCACTCGAGTAGGAAATGCGGGTCGAAACATTTTGCGAGCCGACGGCATCGCCAATCTTGATCTCGGGATCAGCAAGAGTTTTCGCCTGCGCGAGAGTCAAAGCATTCAGTTGCGAGTCGACACATACAACTTCACGAACACTCGTAACTTCGGCATACCCGAGGGGCGGATCAACTCGCCGAACTTTCTGAACCAATGGGGAACCAACGGAGGAAACCGGCGCGCTGTCGTGGGCGTACGGTACAGCTTCTAGCCCGGGCCTTACGCCCGGGGTTGCGGCGCCAATGTGTCAGCGCGGTTCACAGAGCTTTCTAAGGCTTAAGCCCGCAGCATTCTCTTTCCAGCCTGACCGCACCGGGCTTGTGTTCCATCTAACAACCCAGCCGCGCCAGACTCGCAGCCAGGACATGAGGAGCGCCAGTCGGGATGCTGCACGCAATAACGGCGCTCGTTAAACGCGGCGAAAGTTCATGTGATGTTCCTTCTCTTGACAGCAGAATGTGCGACGCTTAGAGTGGGTCCGCGACCCCGCGATTTGTGTAGCAAATCTGTATCAATTCACATTCACGGTCAGGTTCAAAGTAAGCTGCGACCGTTACCGCTAAAGGAGGCGTTATGAGAAATAGATGGTATCTCTGCGCTGCGATTTGCGTTGTTCTCTTGCTTGCAGGCACCTTTCTGATCGCTTCAGGCTCTTCGCAACAAAAGAGCACAAGCAACGCCGCGAAAAGTAGCACTGGCGCGAAGAACAACTCGAAGTCAAAGAACACGGGAACGTCCGGAAAGAAAAAGACGACAGGACAACAAGCAAAGTCTCATTGCGGCGACAAGCCGCCAGCCAATCCCTCAAATTGTAATATCGATAAGAAGTTTGTCGTGGGCTGCACTCTCCCGTTTCAGGGCGGAGTGAGTCACGACATTGATGAGCATTGTCCCAACGAGGGATGCGCCTCTCGACCTTCCGACAACGCGCAAAATGTGGTCAAGAATAATTTGTGCGCGACCGGTACTCCAGTTCAGATCAGCTTCACTTCCATCGACAAGCTGCAACAAGCTGTCGACTTGATGATGCGCAAGCACAAAATCAGTTACGGGAAGGATGGCCCACCGCAGCCCGGTGATCGAGCGAAGTTACACGGGCTCTCAACTGTGGACGCAAGTGGCGGCGCAGTTAAACTGGGCGAGGGTAGTCTGGTGACGATTGAAGCGTTTGTGCTTGACGCAAAGCATGATGACACTTTCCCGTTCGGCTTTGCAGGGGAAGGCGTCAACTGTAAGAACTCCCTCCTGGAATGGAATGATATCCACATCGCTCTGGGCCAGGCGGCTTCGTCAAAAGAATGTTCGAGCGTAACGGCAGAGATCATCCCGCACTTCAGGCCGCCGGTGTGGGATCGATTTGATTGCGATCCCTGCACTTCGCCGCACGTAACAAAACCGCTTCCAGTGAAAGGTCTGCGGGTGAGAATTACAGGCCAGCTCTTCTTCGATGGCAGTCATTTGCCGTCGTCGTGCACCAAGCCGGCCGGGGGAGGCAATCCCCTGCGGAGATCGGTCTGGGAGATCCATCCGGTTTACAAGATTGAAGTCTTCGACGGCTCAAGATTCATTTCATTAGAGGACTGGGCAGCAACGCATTAGAAACCAAACAGCGCATCAATACCCGACGGTCTGACTTTCAGCTTGAACGTTATCCTATATCAGAGTTCTTGACGGGATCGTTGCCATAAGGCAGCAATAGGTCCGCGGCTAATCGTATCCTGATAGCTGACGGTTACGGTCGAAGGACTGCACAGATTGAGAAGGGCGGCCATTGGCTGCCCTTTTCATTTCTAAGATGAGGACCTGAGCATTTCCGATTTCCTCCTTGCAAACATCAGATAGATTCGGCCGATGAAGTTGCAAACGGAGTCTGTCGTCTATTATGTTACTTGTCTTGATTTCCAGCGAAAGTGGCGGAATTGGCAGACGCGCCAGACTTAGGATCTGGTACCGAAAGGTATGGGGGTTCGAGTCCCCCCTTTCGCACCATACTCTTAATCGACGAGCGGCGAGATGCGTTGACCGTTTGCTCCGAAAGGCAAGAATAGATTTTGAACATAACAGTCACCGATCAAGAACAATGCAGGAAACAATTGCGGTTGGAAATTCCCGGCGAAACAGTTCGGGCCGAGACCGATAAGATCGCCGCCGACCTCGCGCGGAAGGTAGACGTCCCTGGCTTTCGCCGCGGGCACGTGCCCAAGTCCGTCGTGAAGACGCGATTTCGAAAAGAACTTCGTGACGAGATGCTCTCTCAAGTTTTGCCTCACTCGCTCGGCGATGCCATCCGCGAGAAAGCGCTGAAAGTCATCGGCGAGCCGTCGGTTGAAGATCTCAAGTTCAAAGATGATGAATCAATCGACGTGACCTTCAACTTGGAGGTCGCTCCCGAGTTTACACTGTCCAACTACAAAGAGCTTCCTCTGACGAAGCAGGTCTACAAGGTCAGTGAAGAGGACGTTGATAAAACGATCGAGCATCTGCGCGAGGGCCAGGCTCAGCTTGTTCCTGTCGAGGACCGCGGGGCGGAATCAGGTGATTTGGTAACGCTCAACCTGGCCGGGCAGATTGCTGTCGTCGAAGAGCAGGCCGCCGGAACTCAGGCCGAGGAAATCAAGCAGCAGGATCTCGACATCGAATTGGGCGCTGCCGGCGTTCTGAAGGAATTCACCGAAGGACTCGCCGGCGTTAAACCCGGCGACCTTCGAACGTTCACGGTTGAATATCCGGCGGATTACAAACCTGAGAAGTTTGCTGGCCGTAGCGTCAACTACACGGCTGAGGTTACCGCTGTCCGCACCAAAGAGCTCCCGGAACTTGATGACGAGTTTGCCCGAAGCGTTAGCGAAGACTTCAAGTCGATAGATGAACTGCGGACGGACATTCGCTCGAAGCTCGAGCACGAGGCTGCGCATAAATCGGATGCCGAGTTTCGCTCATCCACTATGGAGAAGCTTATCGATCGAAATCGATTTGACGTTCCCGAATACGTTGTCGAGAAGCAGATTGACTCGAGAATGAACACTCTCTTCAGGCAGATGTCCGGGCGTGGAATGGACCCGCGTCAACTGAAAATCGATTGGG